>CAMFIX010000364.1 GCA_945952425.1 uncultured Pseudorhodobacter sp.
GATAGGCCTCTTCGATGCGGGCTTTCTGGGCGGGGTCCAGCATGCGCGCGTAAGTCGCCACCGCGTTGCAGAAGAGGTCGAAGACCTGCAGATCGGCCTCGGGCGTCAGGCGCCGGGCGACCTCGGCCAAGGCGGCCACGGCGCAGGCACGGTCCGCGTTTTCTTCGACCCAGGTGATCAGATCGGCCGAGTCCGAGGACTTCAGGTCGGCCTCCTGGATCTTGTAAACCACCGAGGGCGGGCAGATGTCGACATAATCCATGTTCAACTCCGGTCAGCGGCTTTCCATTGGTGATAGCGCAGGTATTTCCGCGCGGCCTTGTCGGGCCAATAGCCCATCAGGTTGGTCGGGTCATTGGCCATGATGTTGCTGTGGGCCGGGTTGGCGGCCGAGGCGGGCTCGGTGTTTGTGGCGGCATAGGCCGGGATCGCGGTCGAGAGGGTCGCGCGGTTGTGGGCGGCGAATTGCCCGGCGCCGGTGTCGTCGGAAGGGTGGCGCAGCTTCAGGCTGTGGCCAAGTTCATGCGCGCCGGTGTTATAGGCCGCGGGCAGGCTGGTGAAGAAGATGAAGGTCGCCGGATGCCCGATGGTGACGTTCATCCCCCCCCATTTCGCCCCCGCGGTCGGCGTATACCAGTAAAGCCGCCGCGCCCCGGCCCGCATCGTGGGGCCCGTCACGCGCGCCGCGACCGCGGCCTGGGCCGCGACGTCCATGGCCGTCAGGAAGACCTCGTCCTGCGCCTCGGTCGTGCCATCCTGGAACTCGCCGCCCGTGGGATATTCGGTGGTCTCCAGCGTCGCCAGGGCGGCATTGGCGCTGAGGTCGATCGTGCCGATGTCCTTCAGGCTGAACTTCACCAGGATCTGGCTGAAGATCTCGTTCATATAGGTGGCCAGCGTCCCAAGGTTATAGGCCGCCGCCGTCGCCCGGTTGGTGACGATGGTGCCGACATCGACCAGCAGGGTCTTTTCGACATCGCACCAGATGTGGAACCAGCCGATGTCATGGCCGTCGCAGATCACCTTCAGCGTGGCCTCGCCCTTGGCCTTGCCCTTGATCTTGAACCAGGCGTGCTGGGTGCCGATATGGGCGGTCACCACTTCGGCGACATTGGCGGGCACGACCTGATAGGTGGTATTGGCGAGGCAGGGGATGCAGGGCGCATCCTTGAAGAGGAAGTGGATCTCGACCTCCGCCTGCTTGCCCACCGCGACCGAGACCCAGCGCGCCTCGTCCCGCGTCAGCTTGTTGGTCGGCGCAGTCAGGCTGCCCTTGGCCGGCACCGGCACCCAGTATTCGCCGTTCACCGCCGCCTTGATGTTGGTCTTGTGGTCGAAGCCGAAGTAATGGCTGCGGATTTTCGAGCCCTCGAAGAAGGCGACATTGGCGCATTCCGGGTGCTGGATCAGCGTCACCTCTGTCTTGCTGCCATCGGGCACCGAGACGGCCTTCTTCTCGTCGATCTCGACCGGGCCGTTGCGCTTCTTGCCATGGCCGGTCTTCTCGGCGGTGATGTCGTAGACGCCGGGGGTCACCTTGCCGAAATCGGCGATGCCGTCCTTGTCGGTCTGCATCGAGCCGAGCGCGCCGGCCGTCACCTTGGCATCCTTGACCGGCTTGCCGAACAGGTTCTTGACCGTCACGACCAGCTCGGCCACGGGCTTGGGTTTGGGCTTCGGCTGGGGTTTGGGCTGCGGCTTCGGCGGATCTTCCTTGCCCTTGCCGCCGCGCCCCAGCCGCCCCGGCACGCGCTTGATCTCGGCCACCCAGAGCTCGCCCGTCATCAGGCCCCAGACCAGAAGCTGCAGGAACCCCTGCTGGGTCGGGTGATGCAGGCCAAGCTCGAAGGCCCAGCGGCGCACGCCCGCCACCGCGTCATCCGCGGCGAGGTGGCGCTGCAGGAACCGCATGGCCTCGTCCGGGCCCAGGAACTGCAGGCGTTCGCGGTCCTTGGTCGATTCGTTCACCGTCAACAGCTCGTACCGGCTGGAGACCTCGCCAATCCTGATGCCCATGAATGAAGCCTGCCTGCAGGGGTCGAATGCGGTGATCCTAGGGGCTAACGGGGCAAAGTGGTATCGGCTTTTGTGCAGCCTAGGGGGGAAAAATCGCCCCCCTGCAGCCCTGCGCCGCCGCAGGGTCGCCCTGCGGGCTTGCACCTTTTCAGCCGGACCCTTTGCCGCCATATCTGGCCCGAACAGGAGGCTTTCATGGTCGAACTCGGCATTGACACGTTTGGCGACATTTCCCGCGACGAGACCGGGGCGCTGAAGCGCGCCGACCAGGTCTTGCGCGACGTGGTCGAAGAGGCGGTGGTCGCCGACCAGGCCGGCATCGACTTCATCGGCCTGGGCGAGCATCACCGCGGCGACTTCGCCATCTCGGCGCCCGAGATCGTGCTGGCCGCCATCGCGGGCCGCACCTCGCGCATCCGGCTGGGCACCGCGGTCACCGTTCTGTCGACCGACGACCCGGTGCGTGCCTTCCAGCGGTTTTCCACGCTGAACGCGGTGTCGAACGGCCGGGCCGAAGCCATCGTCGGCCGGGGGAGCTTTACCGAAAGCTATCCGCTCTTCGGCTTCGAGCTCGACGATTACGACCAGCTTTTCGAGGAACGTCTCGACCTTTTCGCCCGGCTGACCCGCGAGGAAGAGGTCACCTGGTCCGGCCAGACCCGCAGCCCGCTGCAAAAGGCCCGCGTTCAGCCGCCCCTGGGCCCCGAGGGGCTGGTGGTCTGGGTCGGCGTCGGCGGCAGCCCGGAATCGGTGGTGCGCGTGGTGCGTCAGGATCTGCGGCTGATGCTGGCGATCATCGGCGGCGACCCGCGCCGCTTTGCGCCCTATGTCGATCTTTATGACCGCGCCTGCGCCCAGCTTGGCCGCCAGAAGCGCCCTGTCGGCGTGCATTCCCCGGGCTTCGTCGCCGCCACCGATGAAGAGGCGCGCGAGATCGCCTGGCCCGCCTATCAGGAGATGTTCGGCCGCATCGGCCGCGAGCGCGGCTGGCCGCCCACGACGAAAGAGCGCTTCCTCGACGAGGTGGAACACGGCTCGCTTTACATCGGCAGCCCCGAGACGGTCGCGAAAAAGATCGCCGCCACCGTGCGCGACCTGCGGCTCGACCGCTTCGACATGAAATACACCACGGGCCCCATTCCCCATGGCCGCCTGGTCGAGGGCCTGGCACTCTACGGCGAAAAGGTTATTCCCCGCGTGCGCGAGCTGCTCGCGTAAAGCGGCCCCGGGGGCATAACCCCCGGGCCGCCCGACGAAACGCCGGGAGGATTATTCCTCCGCCGCCTCGTCCTCGACGCCCAGATCGGCGGGCAGGGTGATCTCCACCCCCGCCTTGCGCATCGCGGCCAGGGCCTTGCGATAGATCTTGCCCCGCGCGTTGTTCTCGGCCGCGCGGGCCTCTTTCCAGGCCTGAGCGCGTTCCTTGCCCTTGGCCTCGGGATGCGCCTCGTTCCATTCCTGCGTCCAGATCGCCCGCACCAGCATCCGCGCGATCTGGGTTTCCGGCGTGTGGCGACCCTTCTGGGCCTTGCCATCCTCGGCTTGTTCTTCGGTGACCAGGTCGTCGGTCGCGACGTCTTCCATGGCTGTCTCCTTCAGCTGCCCATTCTCGCTGAGCCCTTCCGGCCGCGCTGTCAACGCATCCGCGGGGCTTGAGCCTTTTTTGGCCGATCCCGGGTTATCCCCGAATTTCGCCAGTTTGTTTGCGCGCCAGAAAGGTTCTGTTAAGCCCTTAACCATAGTGTCCGATCATCAAGGTCGAACGAAGCAGGAACTGGGGTCGCGATTGGCACAGAAATTTCTCATGGTTGGGGCGGGGCTTTCGGGGGCGGTGATCGGGCGCCACCTGGCCGAATTGGGGCATGAGGTGACGGTGGTCGATGCCC
>CAMFIX010000365.1 GCA_945952425.1 uncultured Pseudorhodobacter sp.
CCTGGTCATGGACGCACTGATGATGGCCGTCTGGCGGCGGGGCAAGGCCGATGCCCTGCTTCATCACTCGGACCAGGGGTCGCAATACACAAGCGAGCAGTTTCAACGACTTCTGGCGGATCGAGCCATCGTGGCGCCATCGGTTCGAGCCCGATGGCGAGGGGCATCATCTGTTCCATGAACCGAGCAGGCAACGTCTGGGACAATTCTGCAATGGAGAGCTTCTTCTCCTCGCTGAAGACCGAACGGACCGCCCGCAAGGTCTACCGCACCCGCGACGAAGCACGAGCCGACGTGTTCGATTACATCGAGCGCTTCTACAACCCCCGCCGGCGGCATTCGAAACTGGGTTACCTCAGCCCCATGGGGTTCGAGGCCCGCGCTATGCTAGCTTAACCTGCTGTCCACGAAACCGGCAGCAGCTCAGACCTAGATGTCAGAGAACGATCGATTTGCCTCTACGCCTTCAGTTCGCCGCTGCCGCAGCAATGGATCCTCTGGCTTCAGGCCCCGCCCACCCTCAATGGAAATCGCGGCTTGGAAACAAGATCTTGGCCTGGGCGCGGGGGTGAAGGCGGGAGGGGGGGAGCGACCGGGCGCTCTTGTCCCTGATCGGGTCGCCGTCGGCAGTGGGGCCGGACCGACCGAGAACGGGGCGCCTGGTCTCGTCGGCGCGGCCGTCGTTGGCCTCGATCATCACGGGGCGGCCCAGGGTGGCGAGACGGGGGGACAGGTCTTCGACCCGCTCGGCGATCACATGGACGACGGGGCCGTCGCGCTCGATCCGGCCGGTGACGCGGACCAGGCGGCCTGCGATCACCGCCTTGCGGAAAGTCTCGTAGACGCGGCGCCAGACGACGACATTGGCGGTGCCGGTCTCGTCCTCCAGCGTCAGGAAGATCACGCCGGACGCCGTGCCGGGGCGCTGGCGGGTGATGACGAGGCCGGTGACGGTGACGCGGCCCTGCGCCCCGGGCAGCCGGTCATGCGGCAGGCTTTCGGGGAGGCCGGGGCGCAAAAGCTCCAGCGGATGGGCGCGCAGCGACAGGCGCAATGAGAGGTAATCCTCGATCACCTGCTCGCCCAGCGTCATCTGGCGCAGGGCGACGGCAGGCTCTTCGCCGCCCTCGCCATCGGCGCCGAAGAGCGGCAGGGGCGCGGGCGCGCGCAGCGCCTTGGCCGCCCAGAGCGCATCGCGGCGCGTCAGGCCGAGGGCGGCGAAGGCATCCGCCTCGGCCAGGCGCTCCAGCGTGTCGGGGCGCACGCCCGCCCGGCGCCACAGGCTTTCGACATCCGCATAGCCATTGCCGCGGGCGGCGGTGATCCAGGCGGCGTCCTCTTCGCGCAGGCCCTTGATCTGGCGGAACCCCAGCCGCAGGGCCAGGGCGCCGTCGGGGCGCGGCTCCAGCGTGCAGTCCCAGGCCGAGTGGTTGACCGAGACGGGGCGCACCTCGATCCCATGGTCGCGGGCGTCGCGGATCAGCTGGGCGGGGGCATAAAAGCCCATCGGCTGGGCATTCAGCAGCGCGCAGGTGAAGGCGGCCGGGTGGTGGCGCTTCAGCCAGGCCGAGACATAGACCAGCCGGGCGAAGCTGGCGGCATGGCTTTCGGGGAAGCCATAGCTGCCGAAGCCCTCGATCTGGGCAAAGCAGCGCATGGCGAAATCCGCATCATAGCCGCGCGCGAGCATCCCCGACACGAAGCGGTCGCGGAAGCTGCCGATCGTGCCCATGCGCTTGAAGGTGGCCAGGCTGCGCCGCAGCCGGTCGGCCTCGGACGGGGTGAAGCCCGCCGCGACCACCGCGATCTGCATCGCCTGTTCCTGGAAGAGCGGCACGCCATAGGTGCGGCCCAAGACCTCCATCAGCGCGGGGCCGAGGTCTTCGACCGGCTCGCGGCCCATGCGGCGGTTGATGAAGGGATGGACCATGCCGCCCTGGATCGGGCCGGGGCGGACGATGGCGACCTCGCAGACCAGGTCGTAAAACCGGCGGGGGCGCATCCGGGGCAGGAAATTCAGCTGCGCCCGGCTTTCCACCTGGAAGACCCCGATGGCATCGGCCTTGCAGAGCATGTCATAGACCCGCGGGTCTTCGGGCGGGACATTGGCCAGCGTCAGGCCGAGGCCCCGGTGATCCTGCAAGAGGCCAAAGGCCTTGCGGATCGCGGTCAGCATGCCAAGCGCCAGGATGTCGACCTTCAACAGACCCAGGGCGTCGATGTCGTCCTTGTCCCATTCGATGATCGTGCGGTCCTCCATCGCGGCATTCTCGATGGGACACAGTTCGTCCAGCCGGCCCCGGGTGATGACGAAGCCGCCGACATGCTGCGAGAGGTGGCGGGGAAAGCCGATGATCTCGGCGATCAGGCGGGTGGCCAGCTCCACGCGGGTATCCTCGGGCGAGAGGCCGGCATCGCGCAGCCGATCCTCCCCCGGGGCCGAGGAGGACCAGCCCCAGATCTGCCCCGAGAGCCGTGCGATGACATCCTGCGACAGGCCCATGACCTTGCCGACTTCGCGGATCGCGGCACGCGAGCGAAAGTGGATGACGGTGGCCGTCAGCCCGGCGCGGTCGCGGCCATAGCGGTCATAGATCCACTGGATGACCTCTTCGCGGCGTTCGTGTTCGAAATCGACGTCGATGTCGGGTGGCTCGCCGCGCTCCTTGGAGATAAAGCGTTCGAAGATCAGGGTGATCGATTCCGGCGGCACTTCGGTGATGCCCAGCAGGTAGCAGACAACGGAATTGGCGGCCGAGCCCCGCCCCTGGCAGAGGATGCCGCGCGACCGGGCGAATTGCACGATGTCGTGGACGGTCAGGAAATAGGGGGCGTAATCGACCTCGCGGATCAGGGTCAGCTCTTTCTCGATCCGGTGCAGGATCTTGGGCGGCGCCCCTTCGGGATAGCGCCAGGCGACGCCCTCGCGGGTCAGCCGCTCCAGCCGGCTCTGGGCGGGCTCGCCTTCGCGAGCCTCGTCGGGGTATTGGTAACGCAGGTCGGAAAGGCGGAAGGCGCAGCGGTCGGCGATCTCCAGCGTGCGGCGAAGTGCTGCGGGGTGGCGGTGGAACAGCCGCGCCATCTCGGACCCCGCCTTCAGGCGGCGCTCGCCATTGGGCAGGCGGCGGGTGCCGATATTGTCGATGGTGCAGCCCTCGCGCAGGCAGGTCAGGACGTCGGCGAGGGGGCGCCGGGCGGAGCGGTGCATAAGGACATCGCCCACCGCAACCATGGGGATGCCGGTGTTCTGCGCCAGGCTGGCCAGGCGGTCGAAGCGCGGCTGGTCGCGGCCGTCGTAGCGCGGGGCGGCACCGAGGAAGCACTGACCCGGGAAGGCGCGGGCGATGGCCGACAGATCGGTGCGGGTGGCCCGGGCGTCGGCCTCCTCCAGCGGATCGGGGGGCAAGGCGATCAGGATCATGCCTTGGCCCCATTCGCGTAGATCGGCGCGGGTCAGGTGGCAGTCTCCCTTGGGCGCCCGGCGCTTGCCCAGCGACAAGAGCCGTGTCAGCCGCGACCAGGCGGCGAGGTCCGTCGGCAAAGCCACCCATTCGACCGGGCTGTCGGTCAGGACCAGCCTGGCCCCTGCGATCAGCTTGGGAAGCCGAAGACCGGGCATCTCTGGCGCCGCCGTGGCCCCGGTGAAATGCGGCACGGTCTGGCGGCTGGAATGGTCCGTCACCTTCTGCGAGCGGATGGTCGGGCCGCTCTTGGCGCGACCGGGGGGCTTGGGCGGGGGGAGTGGTGGGCTTGCTTCGTAGGCTGGCGGCTCGGGTCGGGGCTGGGCGGGCTGCCCCGCGATCTCTGCCCTTGCCTCGTCGCGAAGTCGGGTCAGCTCTTTCAGCGCGGAATAGGCGCGCAC
>CAMFIX010000366.1 GCA_945952425.1 uncultured Pseudorhodobacter sp.
GACCAAGATCTTCAAGCGCTTTTACTCCGAACGCCCCAAGAACGATTTCGGCAACCATTCGGGCCTGGGCCTCGCGATTTCCAAGCAGATCGTCGAGGCGCATGGCGGCGTGATCTGGGCCGAGAACATCCGCCCGACCCAGGCCGACATCACCTCCGAACCTTTGGGCGCCCGTTTCGTGGTGGGCTTGCCGGTTTGATGCCGTGCGCGGGCGCCGACAAATGGGCGCGCGCCAGGCCTCGGGACATCTGCGCCGGGACTGTGACCTCGGGCATGGCAGCGTTGCAAGAGCTGCAAGACCACGGGGCTTATGCACGAAGGTCATGCCGTGCGGAGCGCCTTTGTTGCGAGAGCGCGCAGGCGGGGCGATATCTGGCCCCGGATTCTTGGCCGCCAACACGACCAAGCCTTCACACCCCCCTTCTGCACCAAGCGACGCCACCGATGCGGCAGAAGCGCTTTGCTTGCGGATTGTTCAGACCTGGGCCCTTTGCACCGTCAGGGCACAACCAAGGTCACGACGCCCCCACAACCAGGATCAGCCTTTTCCTACGCACTGCGGCCGTTGCAAAGACCGCCCCCGGGCGGAACCGGAGTATGCATATTCCCTTTCATGGAATCATATAGATAACCAAAGTCCATGACTGAAACCCGCCATGCCACCGCCGTTGCCCTCGGCCTGCGAGGCCTGTTGATCCTCGGGCCGTCGGGCGCCGGCAAATCCGGCCTCGCGCTCGACCTCATGGCGCTGGGGGCCGAGCTTGTCGCCGATGACCGCGTCGCTTTGACGGCCCGCGCGGGCAAGCTCTTCGCCCGTGCCCCCGAGACCCTCGCCGGCCTGATCGAAGCGCGCGGCATCGGCCTTTTGCAGAGCCCCTTCCGCCCCGAGGCCGAGATCACCCTGGCCATCGACCTCGGCCAGGCTGAACCCGACCGCCTGCCGCCGCAGCGTCACATCCTGGTGCTGGGCGTCACGCTGCCCCTTGTGCTGAAGCCCGCGCATGGCCATTTGACCTCTGCGCTCCTGTGCTATTTGAAAGGGGGGCGCTTTGCCTGAACCCCGCCGCGCCCGACCTGAACTCACCCGCCGTTAACCCTTTCGTGCCAGCCTGACGCAACCCGCAACGCAAGCCCCGCCATGCCCGCCCGTGATGTCCCCCCCTCGCACCGTCTGGTCCTGGTCACCGGGCCTTCGGGTGCCGGCCGCTCGACGGCCTTTCACGCGCTGGAGGACTTGGGCTTCGAAGTCATCGACAACCTGCCGCTGAGCCTGATTCCCCGCCTGCTAGACGGCCCGCCGCTGGATCGGCCCATCGCGCTCGGCCTCGACGTGCGCAACCGCGATTTCAGCGCCACTGCCGCGATCGAGCTGATCGACACGCTGACCCGCGACCCTGCCGTGGCGCTGGATGTGCTTTACCTCGACTGCGCGCCCGCGGTCCTGGTCAGCCGCTACAGCCAGACCAAGCGCCGCCACCCCCTGCCCGAGGCCTCCACCCCCTCCGAGGGCGTGGAGCGCGAGATCGACCTGCTTTCGCCGATCCGCGTGCGGGCCGACCACCTGATCGACACGTCGGAGCTGACGCCCTACGACCTGAAGGCCGAAGTCGGCCACTGGTTCGGCCAGGGCGCGACTCAGAGCCTGGCGATCTCGGTGCAGAGTTTCAGTTACAAACGCGGGCTGCCGCGCGGCATGGATATGGTCTTCGACTGCCGATTCCTGGCGAATCCCTATTGGGTGGCCGAGCTGCGCGACAAGGACGGCCGCGATCCCGCCGTCGCCGCCCATGTCGCCGCCGATCCGAATTACGCCGAGTTCTTCCTTAAGTTGCAAGAGCTTATTCTCTTTCTCCTGCCCGCGCAGATCGCCGAGGGCAAATCGCACCTGACCCTGGGCTTCGGCTGCACCGGCGGGCAACACCGCTCTGTTGCAGTTGCAGAAAATTTGTCCAAACTGCTTGCGGAATCCGGGTGGCAAGTGTCAAAACGTCACCGGGAACTGGAACGGCGGGCGCATGCCCAGCCCGAGGGGGTCATTCGCGCGTGATCGGGGTAGTGATCGTTGCCCATGGCGGATTGGCGCGAGAGTATCTCTCGGCGGTCGAACATGTCGTGGGCCATCAGGAAGACATGCAGGCCATCTCGATCGAGGATGACTGTGACCGGGGTCTGAAACAGGCCGAGATTTGCCAGGCCGCCGATGCGGTCGACAAGGGCGACGGGGTGGTCGTCGTGACCGACATGTTCGGTGGCTCGCCCTCGAACCTGTCGCTCCTGGCCTGCACGGCCGGGTCCGAGCGGCGGATCATCTATGGCGCGAACCTGCCCATGCTGATCAAGCTTGCGAAATCCCGCGCGATGTCCATCAATGATGCCGTGGCCGCGTCGCTGGACGCCGGGCGCAAGTATATCAACAGCCTCGACCTCGGCAGCGGTGCATGATCCAGACGTTGAAGATCGTCAATGAGAAGGGGCTGCATGCCCGGGCCTCGGCCAAGTTCGTCGAGGTGGTCGAGGGGTTCGATGCCCAGGCCCAGGTCACGCGCGAGGGGATGGCGGTTTCGGGCGACAGCATCATGGGGCTTTTGATGTTGGCAGCCAGCCGGGGAACGACTATTGAGGTCGAAACCAGCGGCCCTCAGGCGGCGGAACTCGGGGCGGCGCTTGCCGCCCTGGTGGCCGACCGCTTCGGCGAGGACCGCTGAATCCTTGGGTTTGCAGTGACCGAGACCGACAGCACGCGCGTGGCGACCGGCGACCCCAACCGCGGGGTCGGGCGGAAATATGACATGCGGCGGCTGTCCTATGCCGGCACGTTCAAGAACCCGCTGAAGGTCTGGACGATCCGCACCCTGGAATGGCTGACGGCCAAGGTCACCCTGCTGCGCCTGATCCGCTCGTTCGAAAAGTCTGGCGCGCCGGTCGGCGTGCCCTTCTGGCCCAAGGCGATCCGCCACATGGGCATCACGATCCAGACCCCGCCGGAGGAAATCGCCCGCATCCCCGCCAAGGGTCCGGTGGTCGTGGTGGCCAACCACCCCTCGGGCCTGGTCGATGGCATGGTGATGGCCGAGATGGTCTCCCGCGTGCGGGGCGATTTCAAGATCCTGACCCGCAGCCTGCTCACTGGCATCCCCGAGATCGAAGAATTCATGATCCCGGTCCCCTTCCCGCATGAAGACAACGCCCGAGAGCTCGGCCTGCAGATGCGCGACGAGACGATGGCGCATCTGGCGGCGGGCGGGGTCATCATCCTCTTCCCCGCCGGCCGCGTCGCCTGTTCCGAGACCTTCTTCGGCCCGGCGGTCGAGGCCGAATGGAACGTCTTCACCCACAAGATGATCGCCAAGTCGCGGGCGACGATCCTGCCGATCTTCTTTCCGGGGCAGAACTCCCGCGCCTACCAGATCGCGAACCTGGTCTCGGCGACCTTCCGGCAGGGGCTTTTGCTCTATGAAATCCGCCGCAGCCTCTTCAAGCCGCAACGCCCGGTGATCGGCGAGCCCCTCTCGGCGGCCGAGCTGGACAAATGGAAGGGCAATCCCCGCGGCTTCCTCGCCTGGCTGCGGCAGCACACGTTGGACCTCGGCCGGTAGGGCGGGGTTCACCCCGCCGCCCCCTCACGCCACCAAAGCCTCCGCCCGCTTCAGATCGACCGAGACCAGCTGGCTGACCCCCTGCTCCGCCATCGTCACCCCGAACAGCCGGTCCATCCGCGCCATCGTCACCGCGTGGTGGGTGATGACCAGGAAGCGCGTCTCGGTGCGGCGGCGCATCTCGTCCATCAGGTCGCAAAAGCGGGTGACATTGGCGTCGTCCAGCGGCGCATCCACCTCGTCCAGCACGCAGATCGGCGCCG
>CAMFIX010000367.1 GCA_945952425.1 uncultured Pseudorhodobacter sp.
AGGGCCGCCTGGTCGAACGCGACATCCGGCCCCTGGCGCTGCTTTTGGAGGGCTCCTGGCTGCTGGCGGCCTGGGTCGAGGGCACAGGCTTCGCCGCCCTGGGCCTGGACCGCGTCCTGGACGTCGTCCCCCGCGGCGCGACCTACCCGCGCGAGCCGGGGCGGCGGCTGTCGGACTGGAAGAAGTGGCGCGAGGTGAGGGGATAGGGGCGCGCCGCAGGAGGATCGAGGCCTGGTGCCCCAAGAGAGCAGCTCTGCCCAGTCGCTGCGTGCCGACTACAGATCCCGGTCACCTGCACAGGCGGATCGAGGCCCCCGGGTCAATCCCGGGCCACCGCATGGGTGCGCGGCTCCCGGCGCCACGCTCCCGCCCGCCTTTCCGCCAGCACTCTCCCCAACCCTGCGCCCCTTCTTGCTCCTTTCATACTTGCCCAAATACTCCACGGGGGCCCGGGGGTGTGAAACCCCCGGCTCGCGACGGCTCCGGCTTCGCGCCCCGAACCCCCTTGGCGCCCGCCCTCCCGCCGCCTAGACTGTCTGAAACAGGAGGGCGCATGGCTTCGGGATTTCTGGTGACGGCTTTCGCCACGCTCTTCGTCGTCATCGACCCGCCCGGTCTGGTGCCGCTGTTCATCGCCCTGACCCGGGGCATGGACGGGGCGCATCGGCAACGGCTGGCCCTGCGCGCCTCGCTCATCGCGTTCGGCATCCTTTTGGCCTTCGGCCTCTTGGGCGATGCGCTTTTGGGCTTCGTCGGCATCTCGCTGTCGGCCTTTCGCATCGCGGGGGGGCTCTTGCTGTTTCTCACCGCGCTCGACATGCTGTTCGAGCGCCGCACCCAGCGCCGCGAGGGTCAGCACCCCGAGCCCGACCACGACCCTTCGGTCTTCCCGCTCGCCACACCGCTGATCGCGGGCCCCGGCGCCATTGCCACGATGATCCTGCTGATGGGCCAGGCGGGCGATCTCAGCGGGCGGATCGCGGTTCTTGTGCTCATGGCGGGGATGATGCTGGCGACCTTCGTCTTTCTGCTTGGCGCCGCGCCCATCGAGCGGATGATGGGGCGCACCGGAACCGTCGTCGTCACGCGGCTTCTGGGGATGCTGCTTGCAGCACTTTCGGTGCAATTCGTCATCGACGGGCTGAAGGGGAGCGGGCTGTTCTGATGGACGACACCTGGATGCGGGCGCTTTATGTCGGGCTTTTGCTGGCCTCGCTGACCGGCTGGGCGGTGGTGGAGCTGAGGAAGGGCGCCGGGCGGATGGCCAAGATGGTCCTGGCCTGGGGGATGATCTTCCTCGGGCTCGTCGCCTTGTACGGGCTTTGGGGCGACATCCGCCGCGGCATCAGGCCCTCCCAGGAGGTCACCGCGGGCTCGGTCATCCTGCCGCGGGGCGATGACGGGCATTACTATGCGACGCTGGAGATCGGCGGCGTGCCGGTGCTGTTCATGGCCGACACCGGCGCGTCAGAGGTGGTGCTGAACGCCAAGGATGCCGCGCGGCTGGGCATCACCGGCGACGGTTTGGCCTTTACGGGGCAGGCGATGACGGCCAACGGTATGGTGCAGACGGCGCGGGTCACCCTGCGCGACGTGAAGTTCGGGCCCTTCAGCGATGCCGCGATCCCGGCGGCCGTGACGACGGGGGCGATGGACATCTCGCTTCTGGGGATGAGCTATCTCGGCCAGTTCTCGATCTCGATCGCGGGGGATCGGATGGAGTTGAAACGTTAAGCCAACCAGGCGGCGACGTTGGCCAGCAGGGGTCGGAAATAGGCGACGATGCGGCCTTCCGGCGGGGCCTTGGCCTCGGGCGCCCAGGGGGCCACGCCGTGGAGCGTGGCGCGGTGCAGGATCACCGCCTCGCCCGGGGATTGCGGGATGGTGATGCGGCGGCAGGTGGCAAAGGCCGCGCGGCGGGCGGCCTGGTAGGGTTCGGTCAGGTCGATGTCGCCCCAAGTTTCGGCCGGATGGGGGGCGAGGGCGGCGGCGAAGGCCTGAAGGATCAGGTTATGAGAGCCCTCCCAGACCACCAGCGGCGCGGCATCGGATGGGGTCAGGGCGAGGCCCAAGATCCAGGCATGAGGTTCCTTCAGGAAGCGCCGCTTCTCGGGGCCGAGAGGGAGCAGCCCGTCGACATGGGCGGCGTCGCGGGTCTGGCGGAAGGCATGGGCGGCGGCGCTTTCCTCCGGGTCGCGGCCGGGATAGCCGGGGAAGACGGCCGAAAGCTGCGCGCGGTGAAGGGATTGCTGCGCAAGGCCGATGTCTTCCCAGGGCAGGGGAACGCCGATCCCGCCCGCCGCATCGTTCGGCAGAAGGTCGAGCCCCACGGCCCAGGTGCCGCCATGCCGCCGGGGTTCGTGTTCCAGCGCCTGCACCGCCGGACCATAGGCGGCCTCGGCCCAGGCCGCGATGGCGGGGCTTTGCGCCTTGCGCCAGCCCGGGTTCACCATCCGGCCGCCTTCCTCAGCATATTGGCGCCGACCAGGATGATAAACCCGGCAAAGGCGCGTTTCAGGGGGGCGGGGTTCATCGCATGGGCCAGCCTTACGCCGTAAGGCGTGGTCAGCAGCGTCATCGGGATGACCAGGGCAAAGGCGGGCAGGTTCACGGCGCCGACCGAAAACGGCGGCGCGTCAGGCACGTGCAGGAAAAGGAAGCCGGTCAGCGAAGGCACCGAGATCGCCACGCCGAAACCCGAAGCCGTCGCCACCGCCCGGTGGATCGGCCGCGCGTAAAGCGTCATCAGCGGCACGCCGAACGTGCCGCCGCCGATGCCCATCAGGGTCGAGAAGAAGGCCAGCACCACCGCCTCGATACCCGCCGTGGGCTGGCCGGGCATCTCGGCGCCCAGCCGCCACTCGGCCCGCCCGAAGGCCATGTAGAGCCCGGCGATCATCGCCAACCCGCCGAAAATCGCCTGCAGCGCGGTGTTCTTCAGCCAATAGGCCGCGACGACGCCCAGGATCGAGCCCAGCACCAGCCAGGGCGCCCAGGATTTCAACAGCGCCCAATCGACCGCGCCCTTGCGGTTGTGCAGCAAGACGCTCCGCACCGAGGTCACGACGATGGTCGCGGCAGAGGTGCCGATACAGACCTGCATCAGATGCTCGGAGGCATAGCCGAGCTGGCCGAAAAGATAGAAGAAACAGGGCACGAGCACGATGCCGCCGCCCACGCCGAGCAGCCCCGCGATGACGCCGGTCGCGGCTCCGATCACCAGGAGCAGGGCGAGGAGGGGGAGGAGGGTGGACAGGTCCATGGGGCTCTCGGGGTTTGTCGCGGCAAGGTTCGCGGTCAGGCTAGCGCCGCGGCAAGGGCAGCGCCAGAGGGGGCGGAGGGGATAATCGGGGGGGTATCAAAGGAGGGTGCAGGCCCGCGGTCGGGGATGTGCGACGGAATGGGCCGCCAGGCGGTCGGGCGGATGCGCCGGGAATACGGCTCGCGCGCAATGTCTCGGCGCCCGAAAATCGGCGGACAAAAAAGGCCGGACATCCCGGGGGAGGTGTCCGGCCCTGCGCCGTGGGCTTTGGGGCGCACCACGGACGCGGCGGTCGCGACCCTTTCGGGTCGCGACCGTTACTCGCACGCACCATGCGGAGCGAAAGGCACGGCCTGCCCGGCGGCTTGCGGAGCACCAACCGGGCAGGGCGGCCTCTGCCCTCACATCTTGGGCAGAAGCACCGCGTCGATCACATGGATCACGCCGTTCGACTGCAACACGTCGGCGATGGTGACATGGGCCTTGCCGCCGTTTTCATCGGTCAGCACGATCTTGCCGCCGTCGTTCATCGCGGTGATCTTGCAGCCGCCGACCGTGTCGATCACGTGCTTGCCGCCATCGGACTGGATCATGCCC
>CAMFIX010000368.1 GCA_945952425.1 uncultured Pseudorhodobacter sp.
CCTCTTCGGTGGTCGTGGTCTTGTAGAAGTCGGCATAGGCGGCGAAGAGCTCTTCCCAAGGGGCGCGGTCTTCGGGGGTCAGCGGGCGGATCAGGGGCATGGGCGTCTCCTTTGCCCTCTTGGTCCTGCAGGGCAGAGCCCGCGTCAAGGGGCGGCTTTGTGACAGGAGATTAACCTTTGCCGCGCCCATGCGACAGGACATCCCGGCGGCGCCTCAGATTGTGACAAAAGGTAAATGCGTGCCCGGCGATTGTGACAAAAGGCTAACCTCAGGAAAAACAAAGGCTTGCACCCCAGACTTGCGCCTGCGCGCTTTCCCCGCCATCTTCGCGCCAAAACGGAGGTGCGGATGATCCCGGTGCGTGGCGTGGGCGGCAAGAGGGTCGCGGTTCTGGGGCTCGGCCGTTCGGGCCTTGCGGCGGCGCGGGCGCTGCAGGCGGGGGGGGCGGAGGTTCTCTTGTGG
Source organism: uncultured Pseudorhodobacter sp. (assembly GCA_945952425.1). Lineage (GTDB taxonomy): Bacteria > Pseudomonadota > Alphaproteobacteria > Rhodobacterales > Rhodobacteraceae > Stagnihabitans. The sequence continues at coordinate 464 of CAMFIX010000368.1, forward strand.
GACGACACCGAAACCGCGCGCGACAAGGCGGCGGCGGAGGGCTTTGCGCTGACCGACCTGATGCGGCGCGGCGGGATCGAGACGGCCGACCTTCTGGTGACTTCTCCAGGAATTCCGCACCTTTACCCCGCGCCGCACCCGGTGATCGCCAGGGCGCTGGAGCTTGGCATCCCGGTCGACAACGACATCGGCCTCTTCTTCCGCAGCTTTGCGACGCCGGACTGGGACAATTTCGAGCAGGTGCCGAAGGTCGTCTGCATCACCGGCTCGAACGGGAAATCGACCACGACGGCGCTGATCCATCATATCCTGACCGAGGCGGGGCGGCCCTGTCAGATGGGCGGCAATATCGGGCGGGGGGTGTTGGACCTCGACCCGGCCGAAGACAATGCGGTGGTCGTGCTGGAACTGTCGTCCTACCAGACCGAGCTTGCCCGGGCGTTGACCCCGGATGTCGCTGTTTTCACGAACCTTTCCCCCGATCACATGGACCGGCACAACGGCATGGGCGGCTATTTCGCGGCCAAGCGGCGGCTGTTCGCCGAGGGCGGGCCGGACCGCGCCGTCATCGGCGTGGACGAGGTGGAGGGGCGGTTTCTCGCCGGGCAGATGGCGGAGGGCGCGGGCGACGACCGGGTGATCCGCATTTCTTCGGGGCAGAAGCTGGAGGGGTTTGCCTGGTCGGTCTTTGCGCGCAAGGGGTTCCTAGCGGAGTGGCGGCGGGGCAAGCAGGTGGCTTCGGTCGATTTGCGCGGGTTTGGCAGCTTGCCCGGCGCGCACAACCACCAGAACGCTTGCGCGGCCTGGGCGGCCTGCCGGACCTTGGGCCTGGCGCCCAAGGTGATCGAGGCGGCGATGGCGACCTTTGCCGGCCTGCCGCATCGCAGCCAGATCGTGGGCGAACGCGGCGGCGTGCGCTTCGTCAATGACAGCAAGGCCACCAATGTGGATTCGGCCGCGCAGGCTTTGCGGGCCTTTCCGGCGATCCGCTGGATTGCGGGGGGGCAAGGGAAAGAGGGCGGGATCAAGGGGTTGGCGGGCGAGTTCGCCCATGTGGTCAAGGCTTACCTGATCGGCGCGTCGGCGGAGGAATTCGCGGGGCAGCTGGGCGCCGTGCCCTATGAGATCTGCGGCGACATGGCCTCGGCTGTGGCCCGGGCGGGGGCGGAGGCGGTGACGGGCGAGGTGGTTCTGCTTTCTCCTGCCGCGGCGAGCTTTGACCAATATGCCAATTTCGAACAGCGGGGGGATGATTTTACCCGGCTGGTGCGCGATCTCTTAAAGTAATCGAACATCGGAGGGAAAATGAAGGGACATTGCACCTGTGGCGCGGTCGCCTATCGGTTGACCCGCAAACCGCTGATCACCCATGCCTGCCATTGCACCTGGTGCCAGCGCGAGACGGGCACCGCCTTTGCCCTGAACGCGATGATCGAGACCGAGGCCTTGGAGGTCTCGGGCGCGGTGGAAGAGATCGTGACGCCTTCGGCCTCGGGCAAGGGGCAGATCGTGGCGCGTTGCCCGACCTGCCGGGTGGCGCTTTACAGCCATTACGCGGGGGCGGGGCGGCTGATGGCCTTCGTGCGGGTGGGGACGCTGGCCGACCTCGCGGCCTGTCCGCCGGATGCGCATATTTTCACCGAGAGCAAGTTGCCCTGGGTGGTTCTGGACCCGGAGACGCCGGCTTTTGCGGTGTTCTATGACCGCAAGGCTTTGTGGAGCACCGAGGCTTTGGCGCGGCGGGCGGATGTGTTTCAGCGCAACGGGCGGGAGGCTTGAGCGGCGGCAGAGTCGGGGTGTCCCCCGACCCACGGGGTGTGGGCCTTGGGCGGCAGAGTCGGGGTATCCCCCGACCTACGCGGGAATGCGGCTCGTCGTGGGCGCGCGCGGGGGCGTCCAAATCCCGCTAGCCACTGGGGCGCTTATGCGCTAACCTTCGCCTCGATCCGGGGGATAACCCGGACGGGCAGTGACAAAGCAGGCGATCCATGACCGAAATGGTATACGGCGCGATGCCCTCGCGGGCGCGCGAACCCGTTCTTCCCCGTTGGTGGCGCACGATCGACAAATGGTCGCTCTCGGCCATCCTGGCGCTCTTCGGCCTGGGGCTTCTGCTGGGGCTGGCCGCCTCGGTGCCGCTGGCGACGCGCAATGGCCTGCCGTCCTTCTATTACGTCCAGCGCGAGGCGGCCTTCGGGGCCGTCGCGCTCTTCACCATGTTCGCCTTCTCGCTTCTGTCGCCCAAGGCGATAAGGCGGATGGGGGTCATGGGCTTTGCCGCGGCCTTTGTCGCGCTGGTCCTGCTGCCGGTTCTGGGCACCGATTTCGGCAAGGGTGCGATCCGTTGGTATTCGCTGGGCTTCGTCTCGTTCCAGCCGTCGGAGTTCCTGAAGCCCGGGTTCATCATCGTATCGGCCTGGCTGATGGCGGCGGCCTCAGAACTGAACGGCCCGCCCGGGCGGCTGTTCTCCTTCATCCTGCTGGTCGTCATCCTGCTGTTCCTCGCCACCCAACCCGATTTCGGCCAGTCGATGCTGGTCTTCTTCGGCTGGAGCGTCGTCTATTTCATGTCCGTCGCGCGGATGACCGTCATCGCGGTCATCCTGGCGCTTCTGGGTCTGGCGGGCAACTTCGCCTATCACCATTCCGAGCACCTGAAGCGGCGGATCGACGGCTATATGACCTCGGAGGTCGATCCGCGCAGCCAGATCGGCTATGCGACCAATGCCATTCAGGAGGGCGGGTTCTTCGGGGTCGGCGTCGGCAACGGGCAGGTCAAATGGACGCTGCCGGATGCGCATACCGACTTCATCATCGCGGTCGCGGCCGAGGAATACGGGCTCATTATGGTGATCGTCATCATCGGGCTTTACTCGACAGTGGTGATCCGAAGTCTCTTCCGGCTGATGCGCGAGCGCGACACTTTCGTCAGGCTGGCGGGATCGGGTCTGGCCTGCATCTTCGGCGTGCAGGCGATGATCAACATCGGCGTGGCGGTGCGGCTTTTGCCCGCCAAGGGGATGACCTTGCCCTTCGTCAGCTATGGCGGCTCTTCGGTCATCGCGGCGGGGATTACGGTGGGGATGCTTCTGGCGCTGACCCGGACGCGGCCGCAGGGCGAGATCGCCGACGTCTTCAAGCGGAGGCGCTGATGCCGCTTCTGTTGATCGCGGCGGGGGGCACCGGGGGGCATATGTTCCCGGCCCAGGCCTTGGCCGAGGCGATGATCGCCAAAGGCTGGCGGGTCAAGCTGTCGACCGATGCAAGGGGCGCGCGCTATGCCGGGGGGTTCCCGGAAAGCGTGGAACGGCAGGTTCTGTCTTCGGCCACCTTCGCGCGGGGCGGGGTGTTGGCCGGCGTGGCCGGCGGCGTGCGGTGGTGGCTGCTG
>CAMFIX010000369.1 GCA_945952425.1 uncultured Pseudorhodobacter sp.
GGTGGCCCAGGCTCTGGGCCGCGGGCAAGAGGTCGAGGTGCGGCGCGATGTGCGCATGGGGCTCTGGCTCTCGCTGGCTTACGGGGTCGCGGTCTATCCGCTCTTCTGGATCGCCGCGCGCTGGCTCAGCGCGCTCGGCCAGACCGAAGACGTCGCCCGGCTGGGGCAAGAGTTCCTGCGCATCGCGGGGCCGGGCATGGTGCCGGCGCTGCTGGTGATGACGCTGAAGAGCTACCTGAGTGCCATGGGCCGCACGCAGGTCGTGCTTTGGGTGACGCTGGCGGCGGTGGGGGTGAACCTTTGCGTCGGCTGGGTGCTGATCTTCGGCCATTTCGGCGCGCCGGAACTGGGGGTGAGGGGGGCCGCCGTGGCGACGCTGACCGTTCAAAGCCTCAGCGCCATCGCCTTGGGGATTTATGCCCATCGCCAGCCGCAGCTCGCCGCCCACCACATCTTCCGCCGGTTCTGGCGCATGGATGGCGCGGCGCTGGCCCGGGTCTTCCGGCTGGGCTGGCCGATCGGGGTGACGGGGCTGGCCGAAAGCGGGCTTTTCACCGGGGCCTCGCTGATGATGGGCTGGATTTCCGAGGTCGCGCTGGCCGCCCATGGCATCGCCATGCAGGTCGCGGCTTTGGCCTTCATGGTGCATCTGGGGCTGTCCAACGCCGCGACCGTGCTGGCGGGCCGGGCCGAGGGCGCGGGCGATGCCCGTGGCCTGCGCGAGATCGCGCTGACCTCGATCCTGATGTCGGTGGGCTTCGGGCTGGCGATGATCACGCTTTTCCTGTCGATCCCCGTGCCGATCCTGAGCCTTTTCCTCGACACCTCCGCCCCCGCGGCGGCCGAGATCCTGCATCTGGGCGTCATGCTCCTCGCCCTGGCCGCACTTTTCCAGATGGGCGACGCGATGCAGGTCATGGCCTTGGGCCTCTGCCGGGCGCTGCATGACACCCGCGTCCCGATGATCATGGCGGCGGTCAGCTATTGGGTGGTGGGCATCCCCTGCAGCTATCTTTTGGGCTTTCCCGCCGGATTGGGCGCCGAGGGCATCTGGCTCGGCCTCGTCGTCGGCCTCGCCGCCGCCTCGGGCAGCCTGATGGTGCGGTTCTGGCGCGAGGCCCCCCAGATGCCGCAGGTCGCGGCGGGTTGAAACCCGCCCTACACGTCAGCGACCGCTTGGCACCTGCGCCCCAGCGGAACCTGAAATCCCGCGCGCCCCGCAAACGCTCCAAGGGTCAGGGTGCGCGCCTTCTCCTCCCGCGCCCCTTGCTCCTTTCATACTGGCTCAAATACTCCACGGGTGGGTCCGGGAGGGTGTGAAACCCTCCCGGGCGTTCCGCAAGCGCCGCGCTCACCCTCTCGGCGCCCGCTGATCCAGCCGGTCCGCCCGTCGCCGGATCAGCACCGAGCGCAGGTCGTGCATCGCCATCAGCAAAGGGTCCAGCACCCGGTCGACCTCGTCATCGCTCGCCCGGGTCTGCACCCATTGCGCGGTCATGTTCAGGTGATCGACCGTGCGCAATATGTCGTCCACATCGCGCTCGGCCTGCAGGGCGCGGCGCGCCTCCAGCCAAGCCGCGATCTCGGCGCGGTCTCCTTCGGTCAGCTCCACCTCGCCATGCGGCTTGATATTGCCGTTCTTCACATTGACGGTGGCGATCTCCACAAGCTCCAGCCGGCGCTGGCGGCTCTCCTGCTCGACGCGAAAGACCACCGCCCCATTGTCGCGGATGCGGAAGTAATACGGAGCCAGCTCGCCCGCCATGGGATCTCCTATTTCAGGCCGGCGCAGAAGGCCTGGATGCGGCGGCAGGCCTCTTCCAGCACCGCCTCGGAGGTAGCGTAGCTGACGCGGAAATTCGGCGAAAGCCCGAAGGCCGCACCAAAAACCACCGCAACGCCGGTTTCCTCCAGCAGGGCCGAGGCGAAGGCCTCGTCATCGACGATCTTCACCCCACCGGCCGAGGTCTTGCCGATGCAGCCCGAAATATCGGGATAGACATAGAAGGCGCCCTCGGGCTTGGGGCAGGTCACGCCCTTGGCCGCGTTCAGCATGCCGACCACCAGGTCGCGCCGCCGCTGGAACAGCGCGCGGTTGGGCGCCAGGAAGTCCTGCGGTCCGGTCAAGGCCTCCAGGGCCGCATATTGGCTGACCGAACAGGGGTTGGAGGTCGACTGGCTTTGAATCGTCCCCATCGCCTTGATCAGATGCGCGGGCCCGCCCGCATAGCCGATCCGCCAGCCCGTCATCGCATAGGCCTTGGAGGTGCCGTTGCAGGTCAGCGTGCGGTCATACAGGCCCGGCTCGATCTCGGCGGGCGTCGCGAATTTGAAATCATCAAAGACCAGGTGTTCATACATGTCATCCGACATGATCCACACATGCGGATGGCGCATCAGCACATCGGTCAGCGCCTTCAGCTCGGCCGCCGTATAGCCCGCCCCCGTCGGGTTCGAGGGCGAGTTGAAGATGAACCACTTGGTCTTGGGCGTGATCGCGGCTTCCAGCTGCGCGGGCGTCAGCTTGAAGTCGGTCTCGATCCCCGCCACGACCGGCACCGGCGTGCCCCCCGCCAGCAGAACCATATCGGGGTAAGACACCCAGTAAGGCGCCGGAATGATGACTTCGTCGCCCGGATTGCAGGTCGCCATCAGCGCATTGTACAGGATCTGCTTGCCGCCGGTGCCCACCGTGATCTGGTTCGGCTGATAGGTTAGCCCATTCTCGCGCAGAAACTTCGCGCAGATCGCCTTCTTCAGCTCGGGGATGCCATCCACCGGCGTATAGCGGGTTTTCCCCTGGTCGATGGCCCGCTTGGCAGCCTCGCGGATGTTCTCCGGCGTGTCGAAATCCGGCTCCCCGGCGCCAAGCCCGATGACATCGCGCCCCGCCGCCTTCAGCTCTGCCGCCTTGGTCGTCACCGCGATCGTCGGCGAGGGTTTGACGCGGGCGAGCGTATCGGAGAGGAAGGCCATGGCATGCTCCTGAAGGATTCGGGGGCATTTAGGCCGAGGGGGCCAAGCGATGCAAGAGCGGCTGAAACGGATGCGCATGCGGGCCTGGCGGCGCGGCACCAAGGAGATGGACATCGTGCTGGGGCCCTATGCCGATGCGCATCTGGAGCAGATGGACGCGGCCGCCCTCGATGCCTTCGAGATGATTCTCGCCGAGAACGACCAGGATCTGATGGCCTGGATTCTGGGGCAAAAAGCGACACCCGCGGCGCATTCCGACATGATTTCGCGGCTGAAAGCCTTTGCCGAGGCGCGAAACGGTAAAGTTTGACGGTTTCTTTGCGGCGAAAGCGGCGCAAGTTTACGTTATGTTTGTGTTTCGATCTCATTTTGACCTTGTAACGAGGTGAAACGGAGACGCTGCATGACCATGCATGCCCCCCTTCTGGATGGTTCGCAGAAAGCCCTTCTGGCGGGGTATCTTGACAGTCTGGCGCTTTTGGAGCGGCTTCATCGCCTGCTTCTGGACGTCATCAAGGACGAATTCGAACGGCTTGGAATCCTGGAGATCAACTCGGTCCAGGCTTTGCTGCTGTTCAACATCGGCGAAAACGAGGTGACGGCGGGCGAGCTGAAGAGCCGCGGCTATTACCAGGGCTCGAATGTCAGCTACAACCTGAAGAAGCTGGTCGAACTGGGCTATATGCATCACCAGCGTTCGGAAATCGACCGCCGCTCGGTGCGCGTGCGCCTGACGGAAAAGGGCCGCCGCGTGCGCGGTCTGATCTCCGAACTGTTCCAGCGCCATGCCGAAGTGCTGGGCAAGCGTGGCGTCATCGACAACGAGGTGATGGAGACGATCAACGGCTCGTTGAAGCGGATGGAGCGGCTGTC
>CAMFIX010000370.1 GCA_945952425.1 uncultured Pseudorhodobacter sp.
GACAAGGACAACTGGCGCGCGCCTTGCAGTGAGCCGGCTTGCGGTGCCCCGACCTGCGGTGAGGCATCAAAGTGCTTAAGTCGCAGGGCCAGGGGAAAGGGCCGAAGATGGGATTGCGCGACAGGCTTCTGGGTCTGCAGAACCGGCTGACCGAGGCCTTCGGCCGCGATATCTCGACGCCCGAGGCCCGGCGCGCGGCCTGGTGGCATTTCCAGCTGAACGACCACGCTTTCCTGCGCCTGTGGTGGACCAACCTCGATCAGATCGCGCCGGGGGTCTGGCGGTCGAACCAGCCCTCGCCGGGGCGGCTGGCGGATTGGGCGCGGCGGTTGGGGCTGAAGACCGTCGTCAACCTGCGCGGCAGCCCGCAGGAGGGGTTTTACCTCTTCGAGGTCGAGGCGACCGAGGCCTTGGGGCTGACGCGGATCGACCTGAACTTCTCGGCCCGCTCGGCGCCCTACGATTACCAGCTCTTGGAGCTTCTGGACGTGCTGGAGGGGATGCAGAAGCCCGCCCTGATCCATTGCAAGAGCGGGGCGGACCGCACCGGGCTCGCCGCCGCGCTTTACCTGCTGGTGGTGGAGGGGCGGCCCCTGGCCGAGGCGCTGGAGCAGCTCTCGCTGCGCTATATGCACCTGTCGAAGTCGAAGACCGGGATCATGGACGAGATCCTGCTGTGTTACGGCGAAGAGGCGCGGGGGCGGTCGTTCCGGCAATGGGTGATCGAGGATTACGACCGCGAGCGCATGGGGCAAAGCTTGGTGCGGCGGCTGGGCAGGCCGCCGCGGTTCTGAAGGAGGGGTCATGGAACGGCGCATCGTGGGGCTTGAAGGGGCGGATGTGCTGCCCTTCCTGCAGGGGTTGGTGACCAATGACGTCCTGCCGCTGGGCCGCGGTCCGGGGCTGGTCTGGGCGGGGTTGCTGACGCCGCAGGGCAAGTATCTGGGGGATTTCTTTGTCGGCAATGACGGGGGGCTCTTCCTGGACCTGCCCGGGGCCTTGGCCGATGGTCTGCTGCGGCGGCTGACGATGTATCGGCTGCGGGCGGATGTGCGCTTCGTGCCGCGCGAAGGCGGGGTGGTGCGGGGGCTCGGCGCGGCGCCGGCCGGCGCCTTGGCCGATCCGCGCGACCCGGGCATGGGCTGGCGGCTTTACGGGCCGGGGCAGGAGGTTGCGGGGCAGGAGGCCGCGGTCGACTGGGACGCCCTGCGGGTGCAGCTGGTCGTGCCGGAAAGCGGGATCGAGCTGGTGCCGGAGGGGTCCTACCCGCTGGAAATGGGCTTCGAGCGGCTGCATGGCGTCGATTTCCGCAAGGGCTGCTATGTCGGCCAGGAGGTCACGGCGCGGATGAAGCACAAGACCGAGTTGCGCAAGGGCCTGGTGCGGGTGGCGCTGGAGGGCATGGTGCCGGTGGGCACGCCGGTGACGGCGGGGGGCAAGGAGGCGGGCGCGGTCTATACCCAGTCGGGCGGAAGGGGGCTCGCCTGGCTGCGTTTCGACCGGGCCGAGGGCGAGATGGAGGCCGCGGGCGTGCGGCTGCGGCTCGACCCCTGAGGGGGCAATTTTTCTGCGAAAAATTGGGCGCGGTGGCGGTGGCGTTCAGGCGCGGCCGAGGATTTCGGTCAGCAGGCGTTCGGCCTCGACCTTGGTGGGGGTGAGTTTCGCGCGGTCTTCGCCGGGGAAGAAGCGGGCGCGGGTATGGGTCGGCATCGGCTTGGGCTGGGCCACCACGACGCGGGGGCCGATGCGCACCGTCTCGGCCTGCCAGGACGAGGCCAGCGCGATCTGCGCGGCCTTGGAGGCGCCGTAAGCCCCGAAGAACTTCTGCCCGGCGCGCGGGTCGTCGAAGAAGACCGCGGTGCCCTGGTGGGCCTTCAAGAGCGGCTCGACCATCGGGATCAGCTGGCCGGTGGCGCGGATGTTGGTGGCGAGCGCCTTTTCCCAATCCTTCTGCGCCAGCGAGCCCGCGGGGGTCAGCGGCGTCGCATGGATCGCGGTATGGGCCCAGAGCGACAGGCCGCCCCAGCGCTGGTGGATGGACAGGCAGAGGTGGCGCATGGCGTCGTCGTTGGTCACATCCATCGGCGCCAGCGTCAGGCCTCCGGCGCCGGGCAGGCCTGCGGCCTTGACCCGGTCGTCGAGCTCTTCGAGCCCGCCCACGGTGCGCGCCACCGCCACCACCTGCCAGCCGCGGAGCGCCAGCTGTTCGGCCAGGGCGGCGCCGAAGCCGCGGGAGGCGCCGGTGACGAGGGCGATCTTGGGGTCGGACATGGAAGCCTCCGGCTGGCGGGCGCGCCCCGGGGGTTTCACACCCCCGGACCCCCGTGGGATATTTGGGCAAGTTGAAAGGGCTTAGGCTGCAGGCGCAGAAAGTGCAAGCGGGTTGGGGTGGCGGAATCGTCCGGGTGGGCGAACACCCGTTGTCCGTGGGAGCACTTGCGCAAATGTGAAGGGCAGGGGGCTTTGGGTTTCGGGGGGGGGGCGCGGGGTTTCGGTGAGGCGCAACATTGTCTGGCGGAATGGGCGGCGGCGATTGTGTAACCTCGCATTTGCCGTTTTTTCTTTTGATTTCAGGGTGTTGCCTAAATTCACTCCGCCAGAGAATGAGACGCGGGGCGGAAATGCTAAACCATTGATTTTGCTGGAACGGAGCCAAGCTGCGGAACCCCGCTAGTCCTTCTGAATGCCATCTAGAGCGCGGGCGAGTTGTACCACTGTTGCACCCGAAATGCCCCGCTCATACTGCCCTTGGCCTATGGTGATCGCATAAAGCTTGGCAAGATCAATCGCCAGAGTCCTAGGGTCTGAGAGCTGTAGGCCCGCGCAGCGTTATTCGATGCTTCTGACCAGGACTTCGGCCACGGACCGGATATCTTGCGGCAGGAAAACCCTCAGAATACGCACCATCGCCCATTCGTCGTCGGTCAACTTGCTTCCGTCGCCCACCATGGCGATCAGGTCTTCCTCATAGTCCGCAAGCTCTGGCCCTGTGTCGAGATCAACTCCCGTTCTCTCCTTGATCCTTTCCAGGAGGTCTTTCGGAGGTCGTGACCGCCCCAGTTAATAGTTCACAAGAGCCGAACGCGCGAGCCCGAAGGATACTGCGAAGTCCAACTGTGACAATGAACCCCGTAGGCCACGGAGTCGGCGCCCTATTGCACGAGCTTGCGCCCGCTCTTCGCTTGACTTGCGTTGAGTTCTTTGCGCACCTCTATCACAATGGTGGCACATAAAAGCCCAAGTGTCAAAGCTCAGGACCCCAATTGTCGAGGCCCTCTGGACCGACGGCAAGACCGTTGCCAGTTGGGCAAAAGAGCATGGGTTCTCTGAGCGGGCCGTTCACGCGGTCATTTCCGGTCACAACAAGGGGAACTACGGACAGGTCCACCAAATCGCGGTCGCACTCGGGCTCAAGGACGCGTCGAATGCTGCTTGACGCCAAGGCCTTCGCAATTGCTGCCCGCGTGTCGGATCGACGCGCGAGGGAGATCTTTGCAGAAGGCCGCTGGCATGGGTTTACGCTGCCCGTTGTGCAGGTTCCTGGGCCGTTAGGTGGGGGCTCTGGTGGCATGGTCTGGGTTCTCAATCTGGACCGCCGCAAGCCCTAGCTGCGAGCGCTGTTGTCGGTCGCTGAAGAGCCTGTCGCAAGCCACCTTGAAGTGGTCTTTAAAGGCCAGATTACCGACGGTCAGTGGGATGACCAGGCGGCGCGGCTTGCGATCATCCGGCCCATCCTCGAGCTGCCCAAGGGCACGGCCGAACGGGCCAATGCCTTCCGGCAAGTGGCTGCCACTGAGCTGCTGCCGGTTTCGTGGACAGCAGGTTAAGCTAGCATAGCGCGGGCCTC
>CAMFIX010000371.1 GCA_945952425.1 uncultured Pseudorhodobacter sp.
AGATCATGCCTAGTCTCGTGGGCTCGGAGATGTGTATAAGAGACAGGGATCAGGTTCGACCCGATCAGGATCAGCGCCGAGGCGACAGAGGCCGCGATCATCAGGCGCATGTAATCCGCGTTCGAGCTGCGCGCCGCCTGGCCCGCATCCTGGCCGATCTGGGCCACGGCATCGTCAAGCTTGCCCATCTCGACCTCCAGCTCTTCGAAGGCCTTCTGGAATTTGTCGATCTGGCCGGACGTGTCGGCAAAACTCTTGGTGGCGGCCTTCACGCTGTCGTTGGCGACGGCGACATAGGTCTGGACCAGGCCCTGAATCCGCTCCACCTCCGCCAAAAGCGGGGGAGGCAGCTGCATCGCATGGACCGCGGCCATGTCGTCGATGAATTTCTGGCCGTGTTCGGTCACCGCATCGGCCATCGCCTTCTTTTGGTCGGGCGGCGCCATCGGCCCTTTCAGCATCGCCTGCAACACGTCGCCGCGGATGCCGTCATGCATCATGTCGCCATCCATCGTGCGCAAGACCGCCTCGGTCGCGGTCATCGAGCCTTCCAGACCCTGGTCGCTTTGCGCCAGGCCGTTGTAGGCGGCATAGACCGTGATGCCGAGGCTGAGCAAGGCTGCCGCGCCCGCAAGCCGCAGGCGCATCTTCAGGGACAAGCCCTTGCCGTGAGAGACCTTCGAGACCTGCACCATGACCTCCAGAACAGAACCTCGTTACCCTGCCACAGGAAAGTTGCCCCCCCGTTAACAGCGCCCTGCTTGCCCAAGCCCCCCCAACCCGCTAGGAACGGGCAAATCCCGGAGGTTCCCATGCGTCTGTCGCGCTATTTCCTGCCCGTCCTGAAAGAGAATCCCGCCGAGGCGCAGATCGTCTCGCACCGCTACATGTTGCGGGCGGGGATGATTAAGCAACAATCGGCGGGCATCTATTCGTGGCTGCCGCTGGGTCTGCGCGTGTTGAACCGCATCCAGGAGATCGTGCACCAGGAACAGATCCGCGCCGGCCACATTCCTTTGCTGATGCCCACGCTGCAATCGGCCGACCTTTGGCGCGAGTCGGGGCGCTATGACGATTACGGCCAGGAAATGCTGCGCATCAAGGATCGCCAGGGCCGCGAGATGCTCTATGGCCCGACCAACGAAGAGATGATCACCGACATCTTCCGCGCCCATGTCAGCAGTTACAAGGACTTGCCGCTGACGCTCTACCATATCCAGTGGAAGTTCCGCGACGAGATGCGCCCGCGTTTCGGCGTCATGCGCGGCCGCGAATTCCTGATGAAGGACGGCTACAATTTCGACGTCGACCGCGAGGCCGCGCTGCATGCCTACAACCGCCACATGGTCAGCTATCTGCGCACCTATGAGCGGATGGGCCTGACCGCGATCCCGATGCGCGCGGCCTCGGGCCCCATCGGCGGCGACAATACCCATGAATTCCTTGTGCTTGCCCAGACCGGCGAGTCGGAGGTCTTCTACGACGACCGCGTCACCCAGCTGAAACTCGGCAACCGCGAGGTGAATTACGACGACCGCGCCGAAGTGGCCGGCGTCTGCAAGGAATTCACCACGCTTTACGCCCGCACCGACGAGACCCACGACGCCGAGGCCTTCAACGCCGTCCCCGAAGCGCATCGCAAGGTCGGTCGCGGCATCGAAGTCGGTCAAATCTTCTATTTCGGCACCAAATATTCCGAATCGATGGGCGCGCATGTGACCAACGACAAGGGCGAGAAAGTCGCGGTCGAGATGGGCTCGCACGGGATCGGCGTCTCGCGTCTTCTGGGCGCGATCATCGAGGCCTCCCACGACGACAAGGGCATCATCTGGCCGGAGGGGGTCACGCCTTTCCCGGTCGGCATCGTGAACCTGAAGCAGGGCGACGCGGCGGCCGATGCCGCCTGTGCGGGGCTGGAAAAGGCCCTGCTGGCCAAGGGGCTGGAGCCTTTGTACGACGACCGCGACGAGCGCGCGGGCGCCAAGTTCGCCACGATGGACCTGATCGGCCTGCCCTGGCGCATCACCGTGGGCCCGCGTGGCCTTGCCAACGGCGTGGTCGAACTGACCTCGCGCCGCACCGGCCAGTCGGAGGAACTCTCCCCCGAAGCCGCCGTCGCCCGCATCGCGGAAATCTACGCGGGCCGGTAAAGGGGCCGCTGAAACAACCGGGATTTGCGGGCCGCAAATCCCGGAGAAAAGGCGTGAAGGGGAGGGCTTGCCCCTCCCCTTTTCCTTTGGATCAGACGAATAGCCGTGCTATTCGAATGTCCCGGCATGTCGCAGCGCGGGGTCTCGCCGTCGGGCCGGGATTAGCGCGGCCGCCTCGACCAGCGGCAATTGCACCAGGGTCAAGATGATGGCCAGCCCGTAGACAAGCACCCAGCCGAAGGGGATGTCCGCCAGCCAGTACATCAAAGGAGGGACCGCCACGGTCTGCAAGACCAGGATCGGGAAGGCCCCAAGCAGGTAGAGCCCGAGATGCCCCGGCAAGCCGCGCAGGGCGTGACGGTGCAGCAGCTCCATCAGCGAGCGATCCGACAGCGTGATGGCAGAGATCAGCGGCAACAGCACCGCCGCCGCAATCATGGCCTCCAAAAGGGTGATCGCAGAATAAATCCAGGCTGGTTGACCCGGGATGCACAAGGCCACGACCATCGTCAAGGCAAAGGCTGCAAGCCAGGCCAGGCTGCCGTATAAAACCGCCAGCAGGACCAAGGGGCGCAGGGCAAACCACTCATCCCGCCCGGCGAGCCTGCGTTGGGCCAGAAAGCTGAACCAGCCACGCTGCCCGCCGTAGACAACAGGAGCGGCGATGACCGGCCACAAGGCCATGGGAATCCATCGGTAGAGAAGGAACAAACCACCCCATGTCAGAAGGCAAAGGACCGCCGAGGCCAAAAAGATCGAAGGTTGCGCCAGCAGGCGCGCGGTCAACGCATACATCTCGCGAATATCGCTTGTCATCGCAGTCCCTTTTCGTTCAATCCCGATACCTTGCCTCTCCATCATGGCAAGACTGGGGCATGCCATGACGCGGGGCACTGCGCTGCAATCCCTTGCCATCCCCTATCTTTCCCTGTTTCCTGCCCCCGCAAAAGGGAGGCACGCATGAAACAGGCACTCATCACCTGGGGCGGTTGGGAGGGGCATCAGCCCGACAAGGTGGCGGCTTTGTTCGCCGAGGATCTGCGCGCGGCCGGTTTTGGGGTCGAGGTCACCGATACTTTGGCCTGTTTCGACGAGTCCGAGCGGGTGAAAACCTTCGACCTGATCGTGCCGGTCTGGACGATGAGCACGATTGCGAAAGAGCAATGCCAGGCCGTGGCCGATGCCGTCGCCGCGGGCACCGGGCTCGCCGGCTGCCATGGCGGCATGTGCGACGCTTTCCGCACCGACGTGCTCTGGCAGTTCATGACCGGCGCGCAATGGGTCGCGCATCCGGGCAATGACGGGGTGGAGTACCAGGTCCGCGTGACCTCGGACCATGAGGTGGTCGCGGGGATCGCGGATTTCGGCGTCAAGACCGAGCAATATTACCTGCATGTCGACCCCGCGGTGAAGGTCCATGCCGTCTGCGACTTCCCGCTGGCCGATGGGCCGCATGCGGCCAATGGCCCGGTGCAGATGCCCGTCGTCTTCACCAAGGCTTGGGGGCAGGGGCGCGTCTACTACAACGCCTTGGGGCACCAGGCCGATGTCATCGACCATGGCGCCCCGCGTGAAATGCTGCGGCGCGGGATGCTCTGGGCGGCAAGGTGAGGGGCTGGCGGTGAGGCTTTTGCCCACGCTCGGGGCCTGTCTCTTATACACATCTCCGAGCCCACGAGACTAGGCATGATC
>CAMFIX010000372.1 GCA_945952425.1 uncultured Pseudorhodobacter sp.
GTTCGGTCGCGGGCGAGGCCGGTGTCGCGGGTGACCCAGAAGCGGCGCGGCAGATGCGCGGTGTCGCGGCCCTGGATGGCCTTCAGCGCCCGGGCGCGGAGCTTGAAGAGGCTGCTGTCGACGGCGTGACCCGCGAGGATCGCGTGGGAGGCGCGGGTGGCGCGGCGGCCTTTCCAGGCGCCGACCGGGGGGAATTCGTGTTCGAAGTCGGCAAGCTCGGCCTCGGACAGCTGGTAGAGCGAGGCGGTGAAATTATAGGGCACGACGACGGCATCGTGATGCACCGGGGTGCGGTCGAAGATGACGCGGGGGGCGAGCTCGGGGAAAAGCGCCTCGACGAAAGCGCGGGTGAAGGCGCGGGTCTTGTCTTCGTTGTTGGGGAAATGCAGGTAGATCGGGCCCTTGAGGCCGGTTTCCTCGACCAGGCAGAGCTGGCAGAGGCTTTCGGTCAGGAAGTGGTAATAGTTGAAGGTGTTGCGACACTCGATGGCGATGGGGGTGTCGGGGGGGAGCGCGCCAGCCAGCGGCGTCAGGCGGCGCGGGCCAGGACGGGCCTGGGCGCGGGCGAAATGCTCGGCCAGGGCCTGGTCGCCCTCGGCATCCTCGTTTTCCCAGGCGTAGCGGTTCAGAAGGCGCAGGCCCGCCGCGCCGGAGATCAGGCAGGCGTCGCCTTGTGTGACCCAGCTTTTGCGGAACCAGACATCGGTCAGATGGACGGGCACGGTCGCGACCTCGATGGCGCGGGGGAACATGCGGTCGCGGCGGGTGGCGGCCAGGACGCCCGTGATGCGCTCGTCGATGGCGGGGTGTTCGGAAGCGGCAAAACCGTGGATGCGGCCGGCAGGGATGGAGCGCCAGAGGAACTCGGGCTGGCGCAGCACGTGGAAGCCGGGGGCCTGGAACGGATCGAGGATCAGCTCTTCGGGGGGCAAGTCGAAATGGATCTGGTTCTGCATGGCCGCGCCCCGGTATTTTCGCCGGAGAATACCAAAGGGAGCGGGGCTTTCCAGTGGCTTGACGGGTTCCCTTTTGGTGCGGGGGGTGGTTTTCTGGCGCCCTGCGATGGGGATGGGCATGTCCGACGACGTCACGCCGATGATGGCGCAATATCTGGAGATCAAGGGGCAGCATCCGGGGGCACTGCTGTTCTACCGGATGGGGGATTTCTACGAGATGTTCTTCCAGGACGCGGTCCTGGCCTCCGAGGCTTTGGACATTGCGCTGACCAAGCGGGGGACGCATCAGGGCCAACCGATCCAGATGTGCGGCGTGCCGGTGCATGCGGCGGAGGGCTATCTGCTGGCGCTGATCCGCAAGGGGTTCCGCGTGGCGATTGCCGAGCAGATGGAAGACCCGGCCGAGGCGAAGAAGCGCGGGTATAAATCGGTGGTGCGGCGCGATGTCGTGCGGCTGGTGACGCCGGGGACTTTGACCGAGGACACGCTCTTGGAGGCGCGGCGGGCGAATTACCTGTGTGCCTTTGCGGAGCTGCGGGAAGAGGGGGCCTTGGCCTGGGCCGATATCTCCACGGGGGAGTTTCGGGTTATGGTCTGCCCGGGGGCGAAGCTCGGGGCAGAGCTGGCGCGGTTGGGCCCGCGGGAGGTTCTGGTTTCCGAGGCGCGGGAGGCGGTCTGGGCGGAGGTGATGCGCGAGGCGGGGGCGCAGGTGACCGCCCTGTCGCGGGGGAGTTTCGATTCGGCCGGGGCAGAGGCGCGGGTGGCGCGGCTGTTCGGCGTGGCGGGGCTGGAGGCCTTTGGCGGATTCTCGCGGGTTGAGGTCTCGGCCATGGGTGCCTTGGTCGATTACCTGGAGCTGACACAGAGGGGGAAGCTGCCGCTTTTGCGGGCGCCGGTGCGGGAGGCGAGCGGCGGGACGGTCCAGATGGATGCGGCGACGCGGCGGAACCTGGAGCTGGTGCAGGCTCTGAGTGGCGGGCGGGAGGGCTCGCTTCTGGCGGTGATCGACCGGACGGTGACTTCGGCCGGGGCGCGGTTGTTGGAGGCGCGGCTGGGGTCGCCCTCGCGGGATGTGGCGGTGGTGCGGGCGCGGCAGGCGCAGGTGGCCTGGGTGATCGAGGGGGATCGGCACGGGCTGCGGGAGGCTTTGCGGATGGTGCCGGATATGGACCGGGCGTTGTCGCGGTTGGCCTTGGAGCGGGGGGGGCCGCGGGATCTGGCGGCGATCCGGGCGGGGCTGCTGGCCGCGGGGCGGATTGCGGAGCGGGTTGCGGGCGGGCCGTTGTTCGAGGACGCGCTGCTGGGGCATGAGGCTCTGGTGGGGTTGTTGGATGCGGCGCTGGTGGCCGAGCCGGGGCTTTTGGTGCGCGATGGGGGCTTTGTCGCGGAGGGGTTCGATGCCGAGCTGGACCGCACGCGGCGGCTGCGCGACGAGGGGCGCGGCGTCATCGGCGAGATGCAGGCGGAGTTTGTCGCGGAGACCGGGGTCGGCAGCCTGAAGATCAAGCACAACAACGTGCTGGGCTATTTCATCGAGGTGACGACGACGCATGAGGCGGTGATGCGGGGCAATCCGCGGTTCATCCATCGGCAGACGACGGCGAACCAGGTGCGCTTTTCCACCGTGGAGTTGAGCGAGCTGGAGACGCGGATTTTGAACGCGGGGAATCTGGCGCTGGAGATCGAGAAGCGGATTTTCGAGGAGCTGCGGCAGGCGGTGCTGGAGGTCTCGGCCCGGGTGGCAAGGGCGGCGCGGGCCTTGGCGGAGATCGACTTGAGCGCGGGCCTGGCCGAGCTGGCCGTGGCGGAGGATTGGGTGGCGCCGGTCGTGGAAGAGAGCCGCGCCTTTGTCGTGGAGGGCGGGCGGCATCCGGTGGTGGAGGCGGCCTTGCGGCGGCAGGGGGTGGCTTTCGTGCCCAATGACTGCGGGCTGACGGAGGCGGCAGTCCCCGCGATCTGGTTGATTACGGGGCCGAACATGGGGGGGAAATCGACCTTCCTGCGGCAGAATGCTTTGATCGCCTTGCTGGCCCAGATGGGGAGCTATGTGCCGGCGCGGGCGGCACGGATCGGGGTGGTGGGGCAGATTTTCTCTCGGGTCGGGGCGGCGGATGATCTGGCGCGGGGGCGGTCGACCTTCATGGTGGAGATGGTCGAGACGGCGGCGATCTTGAACCAGGCGGATGAAAGCGCGCTGGTGATCTTGGACGAGATCGGGCGGGGGACGGCGACCTGGGACGGGTTGTCGATCGCCTGGGCGGTGTTGGAGAATTTGCAGGCGGTCAATCGCTGCCGGGCCTTGTTCGCGACGCATTACCATGAGCTGACGGTTTTGGCGGGCAAGCTGAAAGGCGTGCGGAATGCGACTTTGGCGGTGCGGGAGTGGGAGGGTGAAGTCGTCTTCCTGCACGAGGTGAAGGAGGGGGCGGCGGATCGGAGCTACGGGGTGCAGGTGGCGCGGCTGGCGGGGCTGCCCCTGGCGGTGGTCGAACGCGCGCGGGTGGTGCTGGAGGCCCTGGAGAAGAGCGACCGCGAGCGGCCCTCGAAGACCTTGATCGACGATTTGCCCTTGTTCCGGGCGGTGGCGGAAAAGCCGGTGGTGCGGGCCTCGGCGGTGGAGGCGCGGTTGAAGGCGGTGAGCGCGGATGAATTGTCGCCGCGGGAGGCACTGGCGTTGATTTATGAGTTGAAGGGGTTGGCCTAACTGCGTACTGAAGTAGTCCTGCCTCGACAAGATTTGCGCTTATGGTTTATCTGTCGTGGACAGAGGCGGGAAGTGATCATGCGGACAAAAGCCCTCCTTCGGCTACCGGACGATGGCGAGGTTTTTGGGCTTCAAAAAGAACACGGTGCAGCACATCTTCAAAAGCAAAGCTTAGC
>CAMFIX010000373.1 GCA_945952425.1 uncultured Pseudorhodobacter sp.
GAAAAGGCGCGCGGGGTCGCCACGGGGTTTCCCAGCGCAAACCCCGCGCCCGAGGGCGCCTGCGCCCGGTCGGCCAGCACCCACCAGCGCCCATCCGGGCCGCGGCCGATCTCGAAGGCCAGGAAATGCAGGTAATGGCCGGATTGCGGCCTGATGCCGACCAGGGGCCGCAGCCATTCGGGGTTTTGCGCGATCAGGTCGGGCGGCAGATGCCCGCCCTCCACCAGCCGGTTGGCGCCGTAAAGGTCGGCCATCAAGGCCTCCAGCAGGTCGGCGCGCTGGATCAGGCCGGGAACCAGGTCGGCCCATTCGGTCTCGGCGATCAGGACGGGGATGGGCGACAGCGGCCAGGGGCGTTCAACCGATTGGCCGGGGCCGTATTGGCGGAAGAAGACGCCCGAGTCGCGAAGGTATTGCTCGGCCCGCATCCGGCGGCGTTCGACCTCTTCCGGCCCGAAGCTGCCGAAGGCGCGGGCAAAGTCGCGCCAGAGCGGCTTCAGCGCGCCATCCGGCCCCGTCATCTCGTCGGGCGTATCGGCCAAGGGCCGGTAGGCCGGTTTCGCCTTCATCCGCTCCATGCGCTCTCCCTCGCCCTCGTGAAAGCCCGGGGGCCTGTCGGACGGACGCCGGGGCATCAGAGCCCGGCCGGACGGCGGAGGTCAAGGGTCATCGGAAACTCCGGGTGGCGGCGTTCGGACGGGGGCGCCCAGGCCCCGGCCTTGGCGCCGAAGGGCTGGAAGCGCGCCAGGCGCCGCGCCTCGGCCTCGTTGCCGTTGACGGGGAAAGTGTCGTAATTGCGCCCGCCCGGGTGGGCGACGTGATAGGTGCAACCGGCGAGCGAGCGGCCCGACCAGGTGTCGTAGATGTCGAAGGTCAAGGGCGCGTCGATCTTCAGGACCGGGTGCAGCGCAGAGGCCGGGGCCCAGGCCTTGTAGCGCACCCCGGCGATGCCGTCCTGCAAGGGCAGCTGGCGGCCGTTGCAGGTGACGAGATAGCGCGCGGGGTTGGCGGTGGTCAGCTTCACCTGCAGCCGTTCGGTGGAGCTGTCGGTATAGCGCACCGTCCCCCCGATGGCGCCGGTTTCGCCCAGGACATGCCAGGGCTCCAGCGCCTGGCGGAGTTCCAGCTTGACACCCTCGGCCTCGATCTCGCCGCAGAAGGGGAAGCGGAACTCTGCTTGCGCGGTGAACCACTCTTCCTTCAGGTCGAAGCCGTGCTGGCGCAGATCGGCCAGCACGTCGCGGAAATCCTCCCAGACGTAATGCTGCAGCATGAAGCGGTCATGCAAGGCGGTGCCCCAGCGGGTGAGGTCGCCTTGCACGGGCGCCGCCCAGAAGCGGGCGATCAGCGCGCGGATCAAGAGCTGCTGGGCGAGGCTCATCCGCGGATCGGGCGGCATTTCGAAGCCGCGGAACTCCACCAGACCCAGGCGGCCGGTGGGGCCATCGGGGGAATACAGCTTGTCGATGCAAATCTCGGCCCGGTGGGTGTTGCCGGTGCTGTCCACCAGCATGTTGCGCAACAGGCGGTCGACGAGCCAGGGGAAGGGCTGCGGCTGATCGGGGCCGGGAATGGCGGAAAGCGCGATCTCCATTTCATACAAAGCGTCGTGGCGGGCTTCGTCGATGCGCGGGGCCTGGGAGGTCGGGCCGATGAAGAGGCCCGAGAAGAGGTAAGACAGCGAGGGATGCCGGTTCCAGTGCAGGATCAGGGACTTGAGCAGGTCCGGCCGGCGCAGGAAGGGGCTGTCGTTGGGCGTTTGCCCGCCGACCACCACATGGTTGCCGCCGCCGGTGCCCGCATGCTTGCCGTCGATCATGAACTTCTCGGCGCCGAGACGGGTTTGCCGGGCGTCTTCATATACGCCTTGGGTGATGGCCACGCAATCGGCCCAAGACTGCGCGGGATGGATGTTGACCTCGATCACCCCGGGGTCGGGCGCCACGCGGATCACGTTCAGGCGCGGGTCATGGGGCGGCTGATACCCCTCGATATGGACAGGCAGCCCCAGGCGCGCCGCGGCGGATTCGGTGGCCTGCAAGAGGTCGAGGTAATCCTCCAGGTTCACCACCGGCGGCATGAAGACGCACAGGCGCCCGCCGCGCGCCTCGACCGAGACGGCGGTGCGGATATGGCCATCGACCTCCATCACCGGAGAGCCCTGCAGCACACGCTCGCCCTGGGGGCCATCGGCGACGAAAGAGGCGCGCGGCTGGGACTTGCGGGTGGCATCCAGCGGGGCGACGGGGGGGAGAGGGGGCTTTTCCACCGTGGGATCGGCGGGGTTCAGATAGGGGTATTGGGCGGCCGAAAGCCAGGGGAGGCTTTCCAGCGGCAGGCGATAGCCGACCGGGCTGTCGCCGGGCACCAGGAACATATAACCGCGGCGCAGGCGCCAGCGCTCGGTCCGCCAACGGCCAGCGGCTTTGCCCTGCCAGGACTGGACGGGCAGGACAAAGCCGGTGGGCTCGGTCAGGCCGCGGGCGAAAACGGTGGCGAGACGGTGGCGGGCCTCGGGGTCTTTGAGTTCGGAATTGGCAGGCGTGACATTGACGGGGAGGTTCGCTTCCTTGACCAGCCATTCGGCGGGGTCTTCATAGGCGGGCAGGATACACGTCTCGTCCAGGGCGAGTTCGGCGGCGATCTCGCGCAAAAGCTCTTGCGCCTGCAGGCCGGTCGCCCCCGTGGCGGTCTCGGTGGCGACCAGGGCGGGGTTCTGCCAGACCGGCTGCCCGTCCTTGCGCCAATAAAGCGAGAAGGTCCAGCGCGGCAGGCTCTCGCCCGGGTACCACTTGCCCTGGCCGTAATGCAGGAAGCCCCCGGGGGCGAAACGGTCGCGCAGGCGGCGGATCAGCCGGTCGGCCCGGTCGCGCTTGGTGGGGCCGACGGCGGCGGTGTTCCACTCGGCGCCTTCATAATCGTCGATCGAGACGAAGGTCGGCTCGCCCCCCATGGTCAGGCGGACGTCGCCCTTGGCCAGCGCCGCATCGACCTTGCGGCCCAAGGCGTTCAAATCGTCCCAGGCGGCCTCGCTGAAGGGCTTGGTGATGCGGGGATGTTCGGCAACGCGGGCGACGCTCATCGCGAAGTCGAAGCCGACCTTGGCCTGGCCGCTATACCCCCCGGCTATCGGCGCGGCGCTGCGATAATGCGGCGTGGCGGCCAGCGGGATATGGCTTTCGCCCGCCAGAAGGCCAGAGGTCGGGTCCAGCCCGATCCAGCCGGCGCCCGGAATATAGACCTCGGCCCAGGCATGCAGGTCGGTAAAATCGACCTCGGTCCCCGAGGGGCCGTCCAGCGCCTTCAGATCGGGTTTCAGCTGGATCAGGTAGCCCGAGACGAAGCGCGCCGCGAAACCGAAATGCCGCAGCGCCTGCACCAAGAGCCAGGTGCTGTCGCGGCAACTGCCCGAAGCCTTGGTCAGCGTCTCTTCCGGGGTCTGCACCCCCGGCTCCATCCGGATCGTATAGGCGATGCGCCCCGAGATCATCGCATTCAGGTTCACCACGAAATCGGTGGTGCGGCAGCGGTCTTTCGGAACCGTGGCGAGGAAGGCCTGCAGGGCGGGGGTCAGCGGCTCGACCTGGCGATAGATCGCAAGGTCGGCCAAAAGGTCGGCGGCATAGGCGAAGGGCCAATGCTCGGCGTAATCCTCGGTGAAGAAGTCGAAGGGGTTATAGACCGTCATGTCGGCGACGAGGCCGACCTCGATCTTCAGCTCGCGCGCCGGTTCGGGAAAGACGAAGCGCGCCAGCCAGTTGCCGAACGGGTCTTGCTGGTGGTTGACGAAGTGCTTTTCCGGCCAGACCTTCAGGCTGTGCGAGAT
>CAMFIX010000374.1 GCA_945952425.1 uncultured Pseudorhodobacter sp.
CGGCATGGGCTGCATCTTCCCGGTGGTCACCACCGCCGTGCAGAACGCCGTCCCGCGCGAGACCTTGGGCACCGCCACCGCGGCGGGCATCCTGTTGCGGCAGCTGGGCGGGGCGCTTGGCGTGGCGGCCTTCGGGGCGCTGTTCTCGGCCCGGCTGTTCGACACTTTGGGCGAGGCGGCTTCGAAGATCACCGCGGGCGAGACGGGGACGGTCGCCATCGACCCCGCGCTTCAGGCGCAGATCGCGGCGGCGGTGGTCGATGCGATCCATCCGATCTACTGGATCGCGGCGGCGGGCGCGGCGGTGGGGGTGGCCTTCGCCTTCGTGCTGGAGGAAGTGCCGCTGGTCAACCGCATGGTTCCGAAGTCGGAGTAACCTTGAAAGGCCCGGGAGACGCTCCCCGGGCCTTTCGCCTTTCCGCCGCCGCATGTTAGCGTTATGAGAATTGCCGCTTTTCCCGGCAGGCGGCGGCGCATTGCGGAAAACTTGCGCGAAGCGTCGTTTACCCCCCTTGCGCTGCACCGCAGCAGACCTAGAGTGCTGGCCAAAAGGTGCGACAAACGCGCACAGCGCCAAGGGGATTCCGATGACCGTCTTCAAGAAAATCCTGATCGCCAACCGCGGCGAGATCGCCATCCGCGTCATGCGCGCCGCCAACGAGATGGGCAAGAAGACGGTCGCCGTCTATGCCGAGGAAGACAAGCTCTCGCTGCACCGTTTCAAGGCCGACGAGGCCTATCTGATCGGCGAGGGGCTCTCGCCGGTGGGCGCCTATCTGTCGATTTCCGAGATCATCCGGGTCGCCAAGGAATCCGGGGCCGATGCGATCCATCCGGGCTATGGGCTTTTGTCGGAAAACCCCGACCTGGTCGAGGCTTGCGACCAGAACGGCATCACCTTCATCGGGCCGCGGGCCGAAACCATGCGGGCCCTGGGCGACAAGGCCAGCGCGCGCCGGGTGGCCATCGAGGCGGGCGTGCCGGTCATCCCCGCGACCGAAGTGCTGGGCAACGACTTCAACGCCATCCGCAAAGAGGCCGCGACGATCGGCTTTCCCCTGATGCTGAAAGCCTCCTGGGGCGGCGGCGGGCGGGGGATGCGGCCGGTGAACAATGCCGAAGAGCTGGAAGCCAAGGTGCTGGAGGGCCGCCGCGAGGCCGAAGCCGCTTTCGGCAATGGCGAGGGCTATCTGGAGAAGATGATTCTCCGCGCCCGCCACGTGGAAGTGCAGATCCTCGGCGACAAGCAGGGCAATGTCTGGCACCTGTGGGAGCGCGATTGCACCGTGCAGCGCCGCAACCAGAAGGTGGTCGAACGCGCTCCGGCGCCCTACCTGACGGCCGAACAGCGCGCCGAAGTCTGCGAGATGGCGCGTCGCATCTGCGCCCATGTCGGCTATGAATGCGCGGGCACGGTCGAGTTCCTGATGGATATGGACTCCCAGAAGTTCTATTTCATCGAGGTCAATCCCCGCGTCCAGGTCGAACATACCGTCACCGAACAGGTCACCGGGATCGACATCGTTCAGGCGCAAATCCTGATCGAAGAGGGCAAGAGCCTGCCCGAAGCGACCGGCGTCGCCAGCCAAGCCGAGGTGCGGCTGAACGGCCATGCGGTGCAGTGCCGCGTGACGACGGAAGACCCGCAGAACAACTTCATCCCGGATTACGGCCGCCTGACGGCCTATCGCTCGGCCACCGGCAACGGCATCCGCCTGGACGGCGGCACGGCCTATGCGGGCTCGGTCATCACGCGGTATTACGACTCGCTGCTGGTGAAGGTCACCGCCTGGGCCCAGACGCCCGAGGCCGCCATCGCCCGCATGGACCGGGCTTTGCGCGAATTCCGCATCCGGGGGGTCTCGACGAATATCGAATTCGTCATCAACCTTCTGAAGCACCCGACCTTCCTGGATTACTCCTACACCACCAAGTTCATCGACACGACGCCCGACCTCTTCCAGTTCAACAAGCGCCGCGACCGGGCGACCAAGATCCTGACCTATATCGCCGACATCACCGTCAACGGTCACCCCGAGACCGCGGGGCGCCCCAAACCCCATGCCGAGGCCAAGAAGGCGCGCGCCCCGAAGCCCAAGGCCGAACCCGCGATGGGCACCCGCAACCTGTTGGAGCAAAAGGGCCCCAAGGCGGTCGCGGACTGGATGCTGAAGCAGCAGAAGGTGCTCATCACCGATACGACGATGCGCGACGGGCACCAAAGCCTTTTGGCGACCCGGATGCGCAGCATCGACATGATTAAGGCGGCCCCGGCCTATGCGGCGAACCTGCCGCAGCTGTTCTCGGTCGAGTGCTGGGGCGGCGCCACTTTCGACGTCGCCTACCGCTTCCTGCAGGAATGCCCCTGGCAGCGCCTGCGCGATCTGCGCGCCCTGATGCCCAACCTGATGACGCAGATGCTGCTGCGCGCCTCCAACGGCGTGGGCTATACCAACTACCCCGACAATGTCGTGCAGGCCTTCGTCAAGCAGGCCGCCACCTCGGGCGTGGACGTCTTCCGCGTCTTCGACAGCCTGAACTGGGTCGAGAACATGCGCGTCGCCATGGATGCGGTGCTGGAGGCCGGCAAGGTCTGCGAGGGCACCGTCTGCTATACCGGCGACATGCTGGACCCCAACCGCGCCAAATATAACCTGCGCTATTACGTCGACCGCGCGGTCGAGCTGCGCGAGGCGGGCGCCCATGTGCTGGGGCTGAAGGACATGGCGGGCCTCTTGAAGCCCGCCGCCGCCCGCCAGCTGGTCAAGACGCTGAAGCAAGAGGTCGGCCTGCCGATCCACTTCCACACCCATGACACCTCTGGCGCCGCTGCCGCCACCATCCTCGCCGCCTGCGATGCCGGTGTGGACGCGGTGGATGCCGCGATGGATGCCTTCAGTGGCGGCACGTCGCAGCCCTGCCTTGGGTCGATTGTGGAGGCCCTGCGCCATACCGACCGCGACACCGGGCTCGACATGGCCGCGATCCGTGAGATGTCGAACTATTGGGAGGCGGTGCGGGCGCAATACGCAGCGTTTGAATCCTCGCTGCAGGCCCCGGCCTCCGAGGTCTACCTGCACGAAATGCCCGGCGGCCAGTTCACCAACCTGAAGGCGCAGGCGCGCTCCCTGGGTCTGGAGGAACGCTGGCACGAGGTGGCGCAGGCCTATGCCGACGCCAACCCGATGTTCGGCGACATCGTCAAGGTCACGCGCTCGTCCAAGGTCGTGGGCGACATGGCGCTGATGATGGTGGCCCAGGGCCTGACGCGCGCCCAGGTCGAAGACCCCGCCGTGGACGTGGCCTTCCCCGACTCGGTCGTGGACATGCTGAAGGGCAACATCGGCCAACCCCATGGCGGCTGGCCCGAGGGCATCCAGAAAAAAGTGCTGAAGGGCGAGCCGCCGCTGACCACCCGCCCCGGCGCCGGCATGGCCCCGGTCGATCTGGAAGCCACCCGCGCCAAGCTGTCGGCCGATCTCGGCAAGCCGGTCGATGACGAGGATCTGAACGGCTATCTCATGTATCCCAAGGTCTTCACCGATTACATGGCCCGGCACGAGACCTATGGCCCGGTCCGCGTCCTGCCGACCAAGACCTTCTTCTACGGCATGGAGCCGGGCGAAGAGATCAGCGCCGAAATCGACCCCGGCAAGACGCTGGAGATTCGCCTGCAGGCCGTGGGCGAGACGACCGAAGAGGGCGAGGTCCGGGTGTTCTTCGAACTGAACGGCCAGCCCCGGGTGATCCGGGTGCCCAACCGCGCCGTCAAGGCCAAGACCGCCGCCAAGCCCAAGGCGCAGGACGGCAACCCCAACC
>CAMFIX010000375.1 GCA_945952425.1 uncultured Pseudorhodobacter sp.
TCCACTCTTGCAGTTGGGACGATTACTTTGCGATGATCGCGGGTTACGCCGAGGCGTACGGTGTAAGGGTGCCAGCAGAGCGCCTGAAGGCCGAAGCGGTGGAATGGCAGGCGACGCGCGGCTCCCGCTCGGGCCGCGTGGCCTGGCAGTTCTTCTGCGACCTCGCCGCAAGGGAAGGCGTGGCGCTGAAGGTCTGAGAGCGCGCACGTGGACAGCGCCGGGAGGGTTTCACACCCTCCCGGACCCTCCCGTGGGATATTTATGCCAATGTGAAAGGGCAAGGGGCGCGGGAGGAACCGGAGCGCCCCTTCGTCCGAGCCATGCGTCTTGGCACACCTTGAAACCGGGCGCCGTGGTTGGGACTGCGAGCGGGCGAGTGCCTTGCGTCGGGAACCCGGAACAAACGCTCCCCCGATCCGAGCTGACACCAGCCACCGCGCGAGCTCTGCTCAAGCCAGCCTGGCCAAGGGCAGCCCGCCCCGCGCGCGCCCCTTGCACCTTTCATACTGGCTCAAATACTCCACGGTGCGCCGATCATCGCACCATTGGTCCGAGCGAGGATCGGCGCGGCGTCTGGAGGGGTCTGAAACCCCTCCAGCGCTATCCACGCGCGCCTTACTGCAGATAGCCCAGCGGATCGACCGATTGCTGGCCTTGCCGCACTTCGAAATGCAGGCTCGCCGGATTGCCCGAGCGCAGGGTGCCCAGGGATTGGCCGCGCTTGACGCTCGCGCCCTTGGCCACCGCGGCCGTGTCCAGCCCGGCATAGACCGTCAAAAGCCCGCTGTCGTGCTTGAGGATCACGATCAGCGTCCCCGTGCCCGCATCCTTCGTCACCACCGCCACCGTACCCGCCGCCGCGGCCTTGACCGGCGTGCCGGCCGTCCCCGCGATGTCGATGCCCTGGTTGGTCTTGCCGTCATAGCTCTTGATGATCTTGCCCTCGATCGGCATCGCCATGGCGGCGGCCGAGGCCGAGGTGCGCGCCGCGCCCAAATCCGGCGCCGCCTGACCCGAGGCCGCGGCCTGCGCCGCCGTCACAGTCTTTTCCTGCGGCAAGGGCGTCGAGGCCGAGGGCGGCAGCGGCGTCGGAGAGCCTTGGCCCGGCAGGGTCGCCGCATCGGCCGGGTCTTGCCGGGCGATATCGGCGGCGGTCGGGATAATCAGGTATTGCCCCTCGCGCACCGAGAGATCCGCCGGCAGCCCGTTCCAGTCGGCCAAAGCCTTGGCCGAGATGTTGAATGTGCGCGCGATGGTAAACGCCGTCTCGCCGCGCTTGACCTGATAGCGCACCGGCACCGGCCCCGAACCCGTGGTCGAGAAGGGCACCCCGCTTGCCGCGGGTTTCGCGCCCGTGGCCGTCGTCCCCCCCGCCGAACGGTCGATGGCGGTGGAGGCGATGGCCTCCACGTCGATGCCGCCCGTCGCGATGTCGCCCGGCGCCGCCGCGCCCGGCAGGGCCGCAGGAGCCGCCGCCACCCGCACCGGCAGGGCCAGGATCTCGCCGTTGCGCAGGGCATCGCCCGCGCTCAGCGCATTGAACTGCGCCAGCTGGTCGGGCGCGATCCCCACCCGGGCCGCGACCGAGGCCACCGTGTCGCCCTGCCGCGCCACCGCCACCTGATAGCCGGGATAAGAGATGATCCCGTTTGCATCAGGCGAGGGCCGCGCCGCCACTGCCAGCGCCGCCCCCGAGGTCTCGCCGCCGTTGTTGCGCAGATCCCAGTCGAGGTTGCGCCCCCCGCCGTTCGCACACGCCGCCAAAGCCACCGCGGCCGCCAGAAGCGCCGCCGACTTGCCCGTCACCATCGTCCCACCCCACTCAATCCGCCGCCAGACCTTCGACCAGCGGCACGAAGCGCACCGGGCGAAGTTCCTCGTAATCATAGCCCGACTGCAGCCGGGTCACCTTTATCAGGCTTTGCACCGTGTCGGACTGCCCGACCGGCAAAACCATGATACCCCCCGTTTTCAGCTGCGCCAATAGGGGCCCGGGCGGGTCTTCCGCCGCCGCCGTCACCAGGATGCGGTCGAAGGGCGCCTGTTCGGGCAGGCCGAAAGAGCCATCGCCCACGATGGCCGTCAGGTTCACCAGCCCCAGGTTGCGAAACACGCTTTCCGCCTCGCGCACCAGGGTGCGGTGGCGGTCGACCGTATAGACCCTGCGGCACAACAGCGACAGGATCGCCGCCTGGTAGCCCGAGCCGGTGCCGACCTCCAGCACCTTGTCGCGCGGCTGGGGGTCCAGGGCCTGGGTCATCAAGCCGACGACGGAGGGCTGGCTGATCGTCTGGCCGCAGCCGATGGGCAAAGGCACATCCTCTTGCGCACGCTGGGCGAAGATGCCGCGGACGAAATCGGCGCGGTCGATGCGCTCCATCGCCTCCAGCACGCGGGGTGCGATCACCCCCTGGCTGCGCAGGCCGAAGAGAAAGCGCATCTTGCGCGTCGCCCCGTCC
This sequence comes from uncultured Pseudorhodobacter sp., assembly GCA_945952425.1. Classification (GTDB taxonomy): domain Bacteria; phylum Pseudomonadota; class Alphaproteobacteria; order Rhodobacterales; family Rhodobacteraceae; genus Stagnihabitans. The sequence goes on from CAMFIX010000375.1 coordinate 2,460, forward strand.
TCGTCCGGTCCATCTTCGTCGGGCACGCCTTGCATCAGGCCAGCGCCCCTTCCAGCTCGGCCAGCCGATCATGGGCCGTCAGATCGGCCCGCAGCGGCGTGACAGAGACATAGCCCTCGACATTGACCGTGACATCGGTGCCGGGCAGCGTCGGCCGGGCCTGCTCGCCCCCCTTGATCCACAGGAACTGGCGGCCCGAGGGCGCCACATGCGGCTCCATCGAAAAGCCGGCATAGCGGCGAAAGCCCTGGGGGGCGACCTTGGTGCCCTTGACACCGGCCGCCGGGGTGGCCGGGAAGTTGACGTTATAGAAGATGCGGTAGTCTTCCTTGTCCCAGATGCCCTTGTCCAACAGCGCCCGGACGATGCGGGGGCCATGCAGCGCCGCCGCCTCGAACGGATCGGCCAGTTTCGCATTGCCGGGGCCGAAGAACTGGCTGAGCGCGATGGCGGGCACGCCTTGCAGCGCCGCCTCGATGGCCGCGCCGATCGTGCCGGAATAGAGCACGTTCTCGCCCGAATTGTTGCCGCGGTTCACCCCCGACAGCACCAGGTCGGGCGGCGCCTCCTTCATCACATGGAACAGCCCCGCCAGCACGCAATCGGCCGGAGAGCCCTCGGCGGCAAAGCGGCGGGGGCCCAGCTCGGCGATCATGGTGGGATGGGTATAGCTGATGCAATGGCCGACGCCGGATTGTTCGAAGGCCGGCGCCACGGTCCAGACCTCGCCGCCCGGCCCCGCGATTTCGGTCGCGATGGCGTGCAGCGTGGCCAGGCCCGGGGCGTTGATCCCGTCGTCATTGGTGATGAGAATGCGCATGGAAATCTCCTGTGTCCCCCTGATAGACGAGGGGGACACGGCGGGCAAGGCGCAGCGCTGGAAAAGGAGCCTCAGGCCCTGCGGCGGCGCGACAGGGCCGCCAGCCCCGCAAGCCCCGTCAGGATCAGCGCCCCCGCCCCCGGAACGGGCACCGTCGCGGGCACGGCATAGACCACGTTGTCGAGGCTGAGCGTGCTTGCGAAATCGAGGCTCTGCAGCCGGACCGAGGTCACGCCGAAAAGACCCGGCTCGATCCGCATCGGCCCGGCGACATGATGGCTGACCCCATTGACCAGCAGATCGAAAGCGCCCGAGCCAAAGGCGGGCGCCACATCGAAGGCCAGAAGGTCGAAGGGCGCCAGGCCCGGCAGCGACAGGGTGAAAGAGACGTAAAGCGGCACGACCAAGGAATTCGTCCCATTGCCGCCCGGCGCCGCATGGATCACGTTCAGCGCATCGACGGCGCCGGAAAAATCCATTCCGCCCGACGTGACGGTATAGCGCGTCAGGGGCGGCGTCAGATC
>CAMFIX010000376.1 GCA_945952425.1 uncultured Pseudorhodobacter sp.
CAGGACGCTTTGCGGCCAACACGGCCCGGGCAGGAGTTGGGGTTGCGGGCAGGAGGCCGAACAGGCTTAGGGGATTGTTCGTCGAAGGTAAGGTGCCTCTGCCGGTCACGAGGGGAGGAAACCCAAGCAGACGAGTTCAGACGATCTCATCCGGGAATGTCTGGCCCAGGGGGATTAAGCCCAGGAAGGGGAAAGGAAACTTGACTTCTCCCTCACCCACCGCCCCGCTGGAGCCGAACGCCCTGGTCGCGGACGATAGCCGCGCTGCGATGGTCACCCGGTGGTACCTGCATCTTGCTCCATCCTCGGTCATGTCGGGCACCGAGAACAGACGGGAGGACATGGAGGCCAGCACCAAGCCCATGTCCCACTTCGAAGTGGGAGCGCGGCAGTCGCCGACAACGAACTGCTGATCGTCGCTGCAAAGGTCTACATCCCCGCCAGCATGGCAGCACCAGAGCGAGCGACGTGCGAGCTGGTGCTCTCGACGATGTAGGCGCTGCTTCCGCTGATCCTTCACCTGGTCCGGAGGGGATACCTGCAAGGCTGGAGCTTGGCGCATAGTTCTGATGGCGTTTGGCCGGTCAGAGTGCATCTCGCGCCGCGACATCCAGCGCATGCCATTGCTCGCGGCCGAGGGCATCGTGGCCGGTTTCCCTGCAACTTGCGCAGAAGCAGGCTTGGGCGCCGGTAGCGGCCTTGGTTCCAATGAAGGATGCCGACTTGCCGCATTCATGGCCAAAGGTGCCAGGCTCGGCATTGATGCAGCGCGGCCAGGGCCGACCGAGCGTGGGATCGACCCGAGAGTGGCTGGTCGGGAAGCCATAGGGGAAACAGGTTGCGGCCATGCGCGATCTCCTCGTCTGTATCGGATTGATGGGAACGGGGGCCTCGCCTTACGGTCCCGCGGGGAATTTGGCTTGGGCATGGGAACTCCATTCCATGCCGGGGCTCTTGGGCAGTCGTTGCGCCCTGCCCTGCCATTTGGGCGGGACAGGGTCTTGATCGCCTCCAGCCGCCCTCGGGCCGAGGGTAGCTTTGCCGGGAGGGCTCAGGCTGCGAGGTCCGCCTCCCCTGCCCCGCTTTCGTCGCCATCTTCTCCGACGACCTCCAGCCTTGCGTTGCGATAGCCCTCCCGAGCGATCCAAAGCTCGGCGGCCACCTGGTTGGCGGCGAGGTGGAGGAGTTCGGTCGCCCCGCCGAAGTCGAGGAGGATCTTCACCTGGCCGGGTTGGGGAACTTCGACGACCTCGAAGCTCAGGGCACTGTCGGCGGAGTGGCTGCGCATGATGGTGACGAGGATGACCCCGTCGGAGGAGAAGTTGCCTTCGTGCAGGGTGAAGGAGGCCGGCGAGGTCCGGTTGCCATGGATGCGCTGGGGTTCCTTCTTCACGAGACGGCCGATGCCGTTCGAGCGCTCCCAGGCGGCGAGCCTCTTGGTGAAGCGGGCAGGCGGTTTGGGGCTGCCGTCGGAGTAACGAACTAGAGCGCCGAGCGGTGCGGCGTCGATGATGTAGGTGGCGGACATGATTCCTCATCCTGAATGCGAAGAAGCGCACTCATTGCATTGATATTGTTGTATTTTGTGGAAAATGAGGGCGGGTTTCCCCACCCTCGGGGGCCGAAATCACTCTGCGGCGATCATCTGGGTCGGATCGGACGGCAGATCCGCGACGAGGAAGGCCGGGAGATCGATGTCCGACGCATCTTCGACGGCGTTTGCGGACTGATCGGTCAGTTCGTCGTGGTCCGACACCTCATCGCCTTGCACGACGTCGACGGTCCCGTCCTCAAGCGCGACGTGGTCCGGGCGGCGCAGGACCTCGGGCAACCAGCCCGTGCCCTTGAGGAGACGCTCGGCCTCGGTGGCCATCTCTGTCTTCTTGAGATGGTCGATCAACTGGGCCGCACCCTCGCCCTTTGCCTCGCGCACGGCCTCGATGATGCGAGCCTTGGGGACGCGGGAGAGATAGGTCTCCGCCGTGGGCTCCCATCCCGCCTCGACCATGTCGAGGTCGACGGCATTGGCCAGCATGTCGGCATGCTTCATGCGCCGGGTGAGGCCGGAGGCCGAGATGCCCGCGCCATAGGGGCTCACCCGCTCATGGAGCGCGTTCACGCCCTGAGAGAGGCAATGGGCCAGGAGCGAGAGTCGGCTCGTGACATCGAGGGACGAGAGATAGTCCCAAAGCGCGGCATCATCGCCCAAGGGCAGATCGGCCTCCCACGCGGCGTGGCGCGCCTCGATGGTCTGGGCCACGGCGCTGTCCTTCAGGTCTGGCGCCTGCGCGGCCATGTAGACCGGGCGCACCGCGACCTCGAGGCAGGAGCCCGTGGAGGAGGAGGTGCGGAAGGAGTCGGTGACGAGCTTCAGGAGCAAAAGGGTCAGGGCGACCTCCGGCGAGCGGCCAAGGGCCTCGCGGAGCGCGAGGGTGCGGTGGGCGGTCAGCTCCATGACCAGGCGCTCGGGCAGGGGCTTCAAGGCACCGTCGTCCTCGTCGTCCGGCAAGGCCGAGAGCGGTTGCCCGGCGGAGGTGATCACAGAGCCCGAAGTGGCCATGGGACCGCCTTGCCCGCTCATCCGTCCGGAAACCGACGCATCATCCCCCTGCCCGTCCGCATCGCCGTGCTCGACGTCTTCACCGCCAGCGTTGTCCGCGGACTCGGCTGCAGCCTCATCCTCGGGACGCACATAGCCACGATGGACGACGAGCTTGCCGTCACGGTCGAAGGTCACGAAGACCCCTGCCCGCGCGACCTCTGCCGGATCGAAGATCATCGGCCGAGTCTCGAGGACTTCCATCGCCGCGACCAGTTCCCCGAGCCGAGCGTCGATGTCCTGCGGCATCTCATCGGCCTCGGACCATTCCGCCTCCAGTGCCCGGTAGTCCGCGAGGAGCTTGGCATGCTCTGCGGCTTCAGCCTTCGTCATCGGCGCGGTCTCCCCGAAGAGGCGACGCAGGCCATAGCCGAAGCCATAGGGCAGGTCGGCCGCGACCTCGATCCACTTCCAGCCCTCGGGGACCAACGCCTGCGCCTCGGCCTGGAGCTTTTCGCCCACGAGGCGCTCGAGGAGCGTGACGTCTTCGAGCCAACCACCATCATCGCCCTGGAAGAGATCGCGGGCCACGGTTCCACCTGCAGCCTCATAGGTCTCGACGCCGACGAAGATCGCGCGGCGATCCGAGGCGCAGACCGAGGTCTCGGTCAGCATGCGGCGGATGGCATAGGGCTCCTTGTTCCAGGACCCCTTGACCGCCTCCCAGACCTGCTCCTGCCGCGTCGCATCGGAAGTCACGGTGAAGGCCATGAGCTGCTCCAGCGTTATGCCGTCTTCGGCATAGACATCCAAAAGGGCAGGGGCCACAGACGTCAGCTTCAGCCGCTGGCGCACGACCTGGGGCGTCACGAAGAAAGCCGCCGCGATTGCCTCATCCCCGAGGCCCTTTTCGCGCAAGGCAGCGAAAGCCCGAAACTGGTCGAGTGGGTGCAAAGCGACGCGCTGCATGTTCTCGGCCAGCGAGTCATCCTCGGCGAGGATCGCGGACGTCGCGTCCCGCACGACGCAGGGGATGGGCGCGGTTTTGGCCAACCGCTTCTGCTTCACCAGCAAGGACAGCGCCTGGAAGCGGCGCCCACCGGCCGGGATCTCGAACTTGCCGGTCTCGACCCCCGCCTCGTCCAGCATGGGCCGGACGTTCAGGCTCTGCAGGAGCCCGCGGCGGGCGATGTCTTCCGCCAGTTCCTCCACCGAGACGCCGGACTTGATGCGCCGGACGTTGGAC
>CAMFIX010000377.1 GCA_945952425.1 uncultured Pseudorhodobacter sp.
GTGATATCCACCTGCCCGCCGCCGAAGCCCACGGCGTAGATGCCGTCCTTCAGGCTCGCCACGATCCCCTCGGGCGCGTCCGAGCCGCCGAGCATATAGGTGTTCGTCATCCGCGGCATCGGGATATGGGCGAAGCTTTCCCTCCGACCGTTCCCCGTGGGGCGAACCCCCATCAGCCGGGCGTTCTGGCGGTCTTGCATGTAACCCACCAACACCCCATCCTCGATCAGCACGTTCTTCCCCGAAGGCGTGCCCTCGTCGTCGATGGAAATCGACCCCCGCCGGTCGGGGATCGTCCCGTCATCCAGCACCGTCACGCCCTTGGAGGCAATCCGGCTCCCCATCAGCCCCGCGAAGGCCGAGGTGCCCTTGCGGTTGAAATCGCCCTCCAGCCCGTGGCCGATGGCCTCGTGCAGCAGGATGCCCGGCCAGCCCGGGCCCAGCACCACGTCCATCATGCCGGCGGGCGCGGGCTCGGCGCGCAGGTTGACGAGGGCGATGCGCAAAGCCTCGTGCAGCTGGGGTTTCCAGAAGTCGGGCGCCATCAGCTGCGCCAGCCCATGCCGTCCGCCCGCCCCGGTCCCGCCCTGTTCGCGGCGGCCGTTTTCCTCGACCACGACCGAGACGTTCAGCCGCGCCATCGGGCGGAAATCGCTGACCGAGCCGCCTTCGGGGCGCAGGATCACCACCTCTTGCACGCCCGCCGCCAGGGTTGCCGAGACCTGGATCACGCGGGGGTCCAGCGCCCTCGCATAGGCGTCGATCTCTTTCAACAGGTCGATCTTGACCGAAAAGGCCGCATCCGCCATCGGGTCGCCGTCGCCGTAAAGCCGCTGGTTGGTGCCGGCGGGCGCATCGGCGAGGATGCCGCCGCCCGCCCCCACGGCAAGGCGCGCGGTGCCCACGGCGCGCCCCAAAGCGGCCTCGGAAATCTCGGTCGCATGGGCATAGCCCGCGACCTCGCCCCGGACCGCCCTCAGGCCGAAGCCCTCGGAGGCGTCATAGCTTGCCGTCTTCACCCGGCGGTCGTCCAGCACCAGGGCCTCGGAGCGGCGGCGTTCGAGGAAAAGCTCGCCATCGTCGGCCCCCGCCACTGCCTGCCGCAGCCGTGCCAGCGCCGCGGCCTCGTCGAGATGGGTTTCGAAGGGACGGAAGGGGGCTTCGCTCATGGGTTTTCCTTTGCAGGCGCGCGGCAGGTGCAGGCGCGGGGCGGGGCGCATCGGAACATAGCTAGGCCGCCGGGGCGCCAACCGCAAGGCATGGGAAAATCGCACTGGATTTCAAGGGGGCCGAGATCACCTTTCGCTTGCCTCGCCCCGGCCGATATGGTTTCACGATTTCGGGAAAGAGTTGGATTCTGTCCGTCGCGGCCAGAGTCCCAAGAGGCGGCGAAAGCGCCGCGCAGGGAACGGGAATTTGACATGAGCTTCAAGACCTCGCTTCGCGGTCTGTCCATGGGTGCGGCGGTCGCGTCGCTGCTGGCGACCAGTGCCTTCGCCGATGGGCTGGAGAAGATCGGCGTGCCGGTGCCGGAAGGAACCGCCTTCCAGCCGCCCGCGACCCCGGTCGCTGTGCAGGCCCAGGGGCTGGAACACATGATCATGTGGATCATCGGCGCCATCGTCGTCTTTGTCTGCGCGCTGCTGTTGATCGTGATCTTGCGCTTCAACGCCAAGGCCAACCCGGTGCCGGCCAAGTTCACCCACAACACGCCCTTGGAAGTGGCATGGACGCTGATCCCGATCCTCGTCCTGGTCTTCATCGGCTCCTTCTCGCTGCCCGCGCTGTTCAACCAGATGGAGATCCCGACGCCCGATCTGACGATCAAGGTGACGGGCAACCAGTGGTACTGGCACTACGATTACCCCGATGTGCAGAATGCCGACGGTTCGGTGATGGGCTTCGACTCGGTCCTTCTGGACAAGGACAAGCTGGAGGCCGCGGGCTACCAGCCCTCCGATTACCTGCTGGCGGTCGACAACGCTTTGGTCGTGCCGGTCGGAAAGGTGGTCAAGGTCGAGATGACCGGCGCCGACGTGATCCACGCCTGGGCCGTGCCCGCCTTCGGCATCATGCACTCCGCCGTGCCGGGCCGCCTGGGCGAGACCTGGTTCCAGGCCACCAAGGAAGGCATCTACTTCGGCCAATGCACCACCTTGTGCGGCCAGGGCCATGCCTACATGCCGATCGAAGTGAAAGTCGTCTCGGAAGAAGCCTATGCCAAGTGGCTCGAAGGCGCCAAGGGCGGCAACTACCAGCTGGCCTCGAACTGAGGGCAGGGACGGGAACAGGCGGGCCCCTCGTTCGGGGGGCCCGTCGTCTTGACGGGAAAGACCCATGGCCGACACTTCCATGACAGAGACCCAGATGGCGCGGCCCCAGATCGCGGGGACGCAGACCGAGGGCGAGCCGGGCTTTTCGGATTTCGTGCAGCTGTTGAAGCCGCGCGTCATGTCGCTGGTGGTCTTTACCGCGCTGGTCGGCATGGTCGTGGCGCCGGTGCATCTGGCCCCGGTCTCGGCCTTTACCGCCATCCTCTTCATCGCCCTGGGCGGCGGCGCTTCGGGCGCGCTGAACATGTGGTGGGACGCCGATATCGACGCGGTGATGAAACGCACCGCACGCCGGCCGATCCCGGCGGGCAAGATCGCCCCGGGCGAGGCTTTGGGCTTCGGGCTCACGCTCTCGGCGATTTCGGTCGTCATGCTGGGGCTGGCCACGAATATGCTGGCCGCGGGGCTTTTGGCCTTCACCATCTTCTTTTACGTCGTCATCTATTCGATGTGGCTGAAGCGGACGACACCGCAGAACATCGTGATCGGCGGCGCGGCGGGGGCCTTCCCGCCCATGATCGGCTGGGCGGCCGCGACGGGCAGCGTCTCGGTCGAGGCCTGGGCGATGTTCGCGCTGATCTTCCTCTGGACCCCGCCGCATTTCTGGTCGCTGGCCCTGTTCATGAACAGCGACTATTCGGCCGCCAAGGTGCCGATGCTGACCGTGACCCATGGCAAAAGGTCCACCCGCCGCCACATCCTGGCCTATACGCTGATCCAGGCGCCGGTGGCGCTGGCCTTGGGCTTCACGCCGATTGGCGGCTGGGTCTATCTGGCGACCTCGGTCGTTCTGAACGCGGGCTTTATCCTCGGCGCCCTCCTGATCGTGCGCCGCGACGAGGCCACGGCCCAGGCCGACAAGTACCGGGTCGAGAAGAAGGTCTTCACCTTCTCGCTGGCCTATCTTTTTCTGCATTTCGGCGCGCTTCTGGTGGAAGCCGTGCTTCGGGGCCTCGCATGAGCTATTTCAAGCCCGACCATGAAATCTACCGCCGCCGCTTCAGCCGCAATGTCGGCGTGGGCGTGGCGCTGGCGGCTTTCGTCATCCTGTCCTTCTTCCTGACGGTCGAGAAGGTGACCCAAGGCAACCCGATGCGCTCGATCAAGGGCGAGGGCTTCGCGGTGACGGCCGAGGACCAGGCGATGAAGGATGCGTTGAAGGCCTCGCAAGGCACCACCGGAGCAAGCAACTGATGACGCGGCAGGGCAAGACGGCGGCGATGCTGGCGGGGGTGGCGGTCGTCATGGTCGGCCTGTCTTTCGCGGCGGTGCCCTTCTACCGCTGGTTCTGCCAGGTGACGGGCTATGCCGGCACGACATCTGTCGCGAAATCCGCGCCCGCCAAGGCGCTGGACCAGACCGTGGAAATCCGCTTCGACGCCTCGGTCGAACGCGGCATGCCGTGGAAATTCACCCCCGAAGAGCGGCGGATGACGCTGCAGATCGGCGCGC
>CAMFIX010000378.1 GCA_945952425.1 uncultured Pseudorhodobacter sp.
CCGCTTGTCCAGCTCCATCTGGTACAGCCGCGCCTTCAGCGCCGTCATGGCGATGTCGCGGTTCTGGTGCTGCGACTTCAGGGACGAGGTCACCACGATCCCAGAGGGGAAGTGCGTGATCCGCACGGCCGAATCGGTCTTGTTGACGTGCTGGCCGCCCGCACCGGAGGAGCGATAGGTGTCGATGCGGATGTCCTTGTCCTGCACCTCGATCTCGATGCTGTCATCCACCACCGGATAGACCCAGATGCTGGCGAAAGAGGTCTGCCTTTTGTCGCCCGAGCCGAAGGGGCTGATGCGCACCAGCCGGTGCACGCCGCTTTCGGTCTTCAGCCAGCCATAGGCGTTCTTGCCGGTGATCTTGTAGGAGGCCGACTTGATCCCCGCCTCGTCGCCATCGACTTCGGACAGAAGCTCGACCTGATACCCTTTGCGCTCGGCCCAGCGGGTATACATCCGCGCCAGCATCAAGGCCCAGTCGCAGCTTTCGGTGCCCCCGGCGCCCGCGTTGATTTCCAGGAACGTATCGTTGCCATCCGCCTCGCCGTTCAAGAGCGCTTCAAGCTCTTTCTGGCGCGCGACCTCGACCAGGCCCGCAATCGCACCCTCGGCCTCGGCGACGATCTCGGCGTCGCCCTCGGCCTCGCCCATCTCGATCAGCTCGATATTGTCGCGCAGGCCATTGGCCAAAAGGTCATACGAGCCCTTGGCGTCGATCAGCCCCTGACGCTCGCGCATCAGCTTTTGCGCCTTGGCGGGGTCGTTCCACAGGTCCGGCGCCTCGATCATGGCGTTGAACTCTTCCAGCCGGTGGCCGACCGTTTCCAGGTTCAGCCTTTGGCCCAGCAGCACCAGCGACTTCTGGATCGCATCGACATGGTTCTGAATCTCGGCGCGCATGGGAAACCTTTGTAGATTGACGCGGCGGAGATAGCTTCTGCCGCGCCTCAGGGCAAGTCAGGAAAGGCTGTCAGTAAAGCCCGCCCGAAGAGGCAGAGCCGAAGGTCGCCTTCTTCGGCACCTCCTTGGTCTGGCCGTCGCCGGTCGTCACCGTCTCGGTCTCGGCCGAGCCGTCGCCCAGGCTCTGGTCGCTTTCGCCCGGGGCAAACAACGGCAGATCCTGGCCCATGCCGAAGCCGCCATCGACCAGGGCGCCGAGGCCGAAGACCGGCACTTCGCCGTCGCGGAAATATTCCGCCTGCACATTGGGCCCCGAGGCATCGTCGGGCAGCTGCGCGCCGGAATAGCGGTCGATGTTGATGAAATGCCCGCCCGGCGGCACCTTGAACGGCGTGCCGCCATAGCGCTTCACCACCTCGTCCATGAATTCCTTGAAGATCGGAACGCACAAGGTGCCGCCGAAAGCCCCCGGCCCCAAGGTGCGCGGGTTGTCGTAACCCATGTAGCAGCCGGCGACCACGTTGGAGGTGAAGCCGATGAACCACACGTCCTTGGCGTCGTTCGTCGTGCCGGTCTTGCCCGCCACCGGCACCGACAGCCGCGCGCCGGTCGCCGTGCCGCGCTGCACCACCCCCTCCATCATCGAGGTCAACTGATAGGCGGTGATCGCATTCATCACCCGCTCGCGGTTCGATGTGATGTTCAGGCTGGCATTCTGCGGCAGGGTATCGGCCGAGCAATCCTCGCAGGTGCGGGTGTCGTGGCGATAGACGGTCTTGCCATAGCGGTCCTGCACGCGGTCGACGAGGGTGGGCTCCACCCGCTCGCCGCCATTGGCGAACATCGCATAGGCGGCGACCATCTTGAAGAGCGTGGTCTCCTGCGCGCCCAAGGCATTGGCCAGAAGCGGCTGCAGGTGGTCGTAAACCCCGAATTTCTCGGCATAACCGGCCACGACATCCATGCCGATGTCCTGCGCCAGGCGGATGGTCATCAGGTTCCGGCTCTGCTCGATCCCGGTGCGGAGCGGCGCGGGGCCATAGAACTTGTCGTGGGAGTTCTTGGGCGTCCAGAGGCCTTGGGGCGTATCGACCACGATGGGGGCATCGACCACCAGCGTGGCGGGGGTGAAACCCGAATCCAGCGCCGCGGCATAGACGAAGGGTTTGAAGGACGAGCCCGGCTGACGCAGCGCCTGCGTCGCGCGGTTGAAGACCGAATCCATATAGCTGAACCCGCCCTGCATCGCGATGACACGGCCCGAATCGACGTCCATCGCCATGAAGCCGCCCTGCACCTCGGGCACCTGGCGGAGCGACCAGTGATCGTCCGAACCATCGCTGGCGAGGATCGGCTTGACCATCACCACATCGCCCACATCCACCAGATCGGCGGGCACCCGCGCCTTCTTCGCGAGCGAGCCATCAGCGTTGCGCTTGCGCGCCCAGGTCACGTCCTTGGCGGTGACGGTGCCGGGCTTGTCCTCGCCCTCGATGCCGACCGTGGCGTCACTGTCGCCGAGCTTCAGCACCACGGCGGCGCGCCAGCCCTCGACGTCGCGCGGCAAGCCCGCGACCTTGGCCAGGGCCGCCTGCCAGTTGCCCATGTCGGCGGGGGCAAGGGTCTTGCCCGTGCCGCGCCAGACGCCCTGGTCGCGGTCGTATTTCTCCAGCCCCTCACGCAAAGCCTTGGCGGCGAGTTTCTGCAGTTCGGGGTCTTCGGTGGCGCGCACCGAAAGGCCGCCCGAGAAGAATTCCTCCTCGCCGAAGGTGCCCGACAGCTGGCGGCGGATTTCATCGGTGAAATAGTCGCGCGGCGGCAGGGCCTCGCGGTAGGCGGGGATCTCGCCGCCCTGCACGGTGCGAAGCGGCTCGGACTTGGCCTCTTCGCCGGTGGCCTGATCGAGATAGCCGTTCTGCTCCATCTCGTTCAGCACGTAATTCCGCCGGTCCAGCAGCTTTTGCTTGTTGCGGACGGGGTGGTAATCGGAGGGCGCCTTGGGCATCGAGGCGAGGGTCGCGGCCTCGGCCGGGGTGAGTTCGGAGAGCGTCTTGTTGAAATAGGTCTGGGCCGCGGCGGCGACGCCATAGGAATTCTGGCCGAGGAAGATCTCGTTCAGGTAAAGTTCAAGGATGCGGTCTTTCGACAGCACCTGTTCCAGGCGCGGAGCAAGGATCAGCTCCTTGATCTTGCGCTCGGCCGTGCGGTCGCCCGACAGGAGGAAGTTCTTGGCCACCTGCTGGGTGATGGTCGAGGCGCCGCGGGTGTCCTTGCCGCGGGTGCGCAAGGCATCCCAGGCGGCGGCGGCGATGCCGCGCACGTCATAACCGGGATGGGTGTAGAAATTCTTGTCCTCGGCCGAGATGAAGGCCTCTTTCACCAGCGGCGGAATGTCGGAGATCGGCACGAAGAGGCGCCGTTCGGTGGCGAATTCGTCCATCAACGCACCTTCGGCCGAGTAGATGCGGCTGATCGTGGGGGGCGCGTAGGTCGTCAGGCTCTCGGGCGAGGGCACCTGGCTGGAATAGACATAGAAGACACCCCCGACCGTCAGGGTAACGAAGGCCAGACCCAGCGTGACCGTCGTGAAGACGGCCCCGAAGAACGAAACGATGAAGCGCAGCAAGCCCGGACCCTCGCGTGGATGGCTGCTTATAGGCGGATTCGGGGAGGAAGGTCAAAACGCGATGGGTCAGGGCTGCGTGATACCGCCGATGGGGGGGCCCTGCCGACTGCGGGCGCGGCGCCGGGGCGAAAGCGGCGGCCCCGCCGACTGGGGGTGCGGGCCGCGCGCGCCGGGGCTGCAGTCGGCGGGGGCGGCGGTCGGCTTTGGGCGAGGCGGGCTCAGTCGGCGGGGCGGGCT
>CAMFIX010000379.1 GCA_945952425.1 uncultured Pseudorhodobacter sp.
GGGGTGAAGCGGTCATTGCCCTTGCCGCCGATCAGGAAGTCGTCGAGCGCGGTGCCGTTCAGCGTCTCGCCGCCGTCGCCGGCGAGTTTGATGACGCCCTGCTGGTACTTGACGCCCCCCCCATCGCCGAACCAGGCGGCTTGCGTCGCGTTCAGCTGGGTCAGAAGGTCCGCCCGCGGATTGTGGTCGCCCAAGGAGGTGTAAAGCCCCCAGGCGCCCCATTTGTTGGCCTCCGAGGCCTCGACGAACTGCATGAAGGGCCCGTCCGAGACCTTGGCCCATTCGCTCCAGAGCACCTGGTACAGGCTCGCCATCGCCGGGCTGCGGATATAGGCGCTGAGGAACGTGGTCAAAAGCGCCTGGTCGGCCTCGCTCATCCCCTCGACGGCGAAGCTTTGCAACAGGTGCTGGCCGCCCTCATAGGCCACGAGATCCAGCCCGTATCTGTCGGCCACCGCCTTGTCGGCCTGCCACCAGCTGACGATCTGCGGGATCGACTGGCTGTAGGCGGGGTCCATCAGCTTGGCCGTCAGCCAGGCCGCGGCCTGGTCGGGATGGGCCTTGATCATCGCGACGAGCTCGGCGCGCGGCCCGGCATCGGCCATCGTGCCGCCGCCGAAATAGGTCGTCACCGCCAGGCTGTCGAAGACCGACGACGGGGCCACATAGCCCGCCGGGTCCATCGCCTTCCAGACCGGCGCGGTCAGAAGCTGCTCGGCCACCCAGGCGCTGGCGGTCTGGGTGCCCATGACATTGTCGACGCGCGTGCCCGCCTCGGCGCCGAAGACATCGTCCCAGATCAGCGCCGATTTGGTCGCCAGCATCGCGGCATAGCTCAGCCAGGCCGCGCTGTCGGTCGTGTTCCAGGCGGCATGGGCCTGGGCATTGACCCATTGCGTCTGGGTATAGGCCCAGTTCCACAGCTCGTTGCTGTACTCGACATGGGCCACCAGCCCCGGCTTCAGATGGTCGCGCACATAGGTGGCAAAGCCGCGGATATAGTCTTCCGAGGCGCCCGCCGGCATGGTGAACCAGGGGTCCGCCCCGGTCTGGTTGGCCAGCTGCACCATGACCTCGACCGGCACGCCCTTTTGCATATAGCTCGCATCGCCCGTCTCGGCCCGCCCGTCCCAGCTGCCCGAGGTCGCCCCGTCGGTCTGCATCCAGTCCTTGAACCGCAGCTCGCGGCTGTCCTGGATCAGGTTCAGCCAGGCCGGGTTGAAGATCTGGCCCATCTCGTAAAGCGGCTGGTACTCCTGGCGGACCAGCGTGATGTCGCGGATGTAATCGCCGTCATGGGCGGGGTCGGTCGCGGTGATGTTCAGCACCATCGTCCCGCCGCCCGCATTGCGGAAGACGATCTCGCCGTCCTTCTGCGAGAGGATCTGCACATCGCCCGACAGCTGCAGCGTGCCCTCGCCCTGGTAATGCAGCACATAGACCCCGGCCCGGCTCGCGGCGAGCGTCGGGTCGGCCGCGCTGCCCTCCCAGGCCCAGATCGTGCCGACCGAGGACATGCCGGGCGGGATCTCCTTCGGCCAGCCCTCCGCATCCAGCCAGCCCTGCGCCGCCATCGCGTCATGCGTGACACCTTCCCAAACCGTCGGCGTATGCGCCAAAAACGGCCGCGCCACCTTCATAAGGTCGAGGAAGGGCATCGCAGGCGACCAGTCCGACACCTGGTTCAGGCCGAACGAAAGCGTCGGGTCGGAAAGGCCCGAAGGGCGCGTTTCGGCGCGCGACGGGGCGGGGGCGGCGAAGGCGAGGGCGGCTACGGCGGCCGCGGCTGCGGTCCGGGCAAAGCCCATACGACGGGGGGGCGTTGCGGCGGGGGCGGGGGTCGCTTCGGGCACGACCCTCAACCGGCCCGCGACGGCGCCGGCCACCAGCCAGGTCACCGGGGTCAGCGTCGCATTCGAGATCATGTCGAGCAGGTTGCCCACCAGCACGAGGCACAGCCCCGCCGTCATCCAGCCGCCGGTTTCGGGCGTCAGGCCGAGCCGCCTGCGCCAGGCCACCAGCATCAGCACCGGCCCGCCCAGAAGCCCATAGGTCGCCAGATACCCGAGCCAGCCGGAATTGCCCATCACGATCACCCAGGCGCCATCGGTGACGCTGAGATCCTCGCCCGTGTCGCGGTCATAGACCCGGCTGCGGCCATAGCCGCCCCAGCCGGTCAGCGGGTTCTCGTTGGCATGGGTCAGAAGCATGTCCTCGTTGCGCAGCCGATAGCCGAGCGAGCCTGCCCGCTCGGCGCTGACGAGATTCGCGAAGCCCATGACCGAGGTGACCGGCACCAGCCCTGCCCCGCGCAGCATCGGATAGGTCAGAAGCGCCGCGGCCAGCGCCGCCGCGATCAGGATCTGTCCGCGCAGGGGCAGCAGGATCAGGGGCGCGAGCGCGACGAAGACCATGACCGCGCCGAGCGAATTGCACAGGGCCAGCACCAGCATGAGCCAGAGGGCGAGGAGCACGGCATGGCCGCGCCGCAGCCCGGACCCGCGGATCAGCGCCAGCCCGGCCAGCGCCGCCATGGCCATGAAGATCGCAAGCCAGAGCCCGTGCTGCAGGAACACCACCGGCCGGTAGCCGAAGCCGCGCATCGCCTGGTTGAAGCTTTGGGCGAGAAAGCCATAGGTCCAGTTCGCGAGCTGCGGGCTCATCCGCAGTTCGAAGAGGATGGGGAAAGTGTAGAGCAGCCCGCCCAGGGCGAGGGTGCGCAGGAGCACCCTTTGCGCCTCGGGCCGCGCCAGAACCCATTGGCCGAGGAGGAAGGGCAAGGCGGTCAGGAAGGCGGCCTGGGCCATGGAAAAGCCGTCGTAGAGACTGAGGCCGGGCAAGGCATAGGGGCCGATGGGCAAGGGATCGCGGTTGGCGAGGACGGTGAGGAAAGGACCGAGGACGAGGGCGGCGAGCAGCGCCCAGAAGATCAGCGGCAGGCGGCGGATCTGCCAGCGGGTCTCGGCCGCGGGGATGGGCCTTGCGCGGGCGAAGGCGGGGCGGGGGCGTTCGGAAGGGGCGCGGCTGGGGGGGGCGCCCTGCCCTGCCCCGGCTTCGGTCTGGGATTCGGTATGGGATTCGGTCTGGGCGGCGGCAAGCCGGGCGGCAGCGGCGAGGCGGGCCTGGCGGCTTTGCGACGGGGGGGCCTCGCGGCCCATGACCAGAAGGACCAGCCCCGCGGCGAAGACGGGGATCGTGTCCTTGGTCAGGGCGGGCAGGATCGGCGGGTCGATGCCGACGCCGAAGGGCAGAAGGAGATAGCCGCCGATGATCGTCCAGCAAAGCGCCTCGGCCCGGGGCAGGAGCCGGAACAGGAGGACCACGCCCAGGGGCGAGCCGAAGAGCACGAGATAGGCGAAGGAATTGCCCATGCTGCCGCCGCGAGACCTCTTTCCTGCCCTCGTCCCGCCCGGAAGAGGCGGTTGTTGTGATGCCTTGCGGGCCTGCTATAGTCGGGCGCGCTTGGCCTTGATCGCTGATTTTCCGCACAAAACCGCTGGCCAGAGAGAACCACAGGAACCCGCCGATTGTCAAAGGAAGCCGCCTCCCCTGACCTGCCCGAGCCGCGCGATGTGACGCCCCCCGATGTGACGGCTATCGTGGTGAACTATGGCACGGCCGACCTGGCGCTGGCGGCGGTGGAGAGCCTTCTGGCCCATCCGGCGCGGCTGGGGATGGTGCATCTGGTCGACAATGCCTCGCCCGGCGGGGATGGGATGCGGTTGGCGGCCGAGATCGCGGCGCGGGGCTGGGG
>CAMFIX010000380.1 GCA_945952425.1 uncultured Pseudorhodobacter sp.
TGGAGGCCTGGCCCGACCCGGTGCCCAGCCTTTCGGCCGCCCGGGCGAAAGAGCCGGTCTCGACGACCATCAGGAACATGCGTTCGGGGGTAAGCCGGTCCATGCCCCCTTATGGCGGTTTTGCTTGAGCCTTGCGAGAGGCTCTGGTCGGATGGGGTATGGAAAACACCTATCGAATCGCCCTCTGGCAGGGCCCCTCCCCGGAATGCGACATCGAAGCCGCCTTTGCGGCGCTGTATCAGGCGATGCAGGCCGCCGCTGCGATGGGCGCCAAGGCGCTGGTGGCGCCCGAACTTTACCTGCCCGGCTACAACCAGGATGCGCTGGTCGAGCTGGCGCAACCGCGCGGCGGCGAATGGCATCAGCGGCTCGGCGCGCTGGCCCGGGCCACGGGCTGCGCGGTGGTGGTGGGCTATGCCGAACGCGACGGGGCGAGCCTTTACAACTCGGCCGTGGCCATCGGCAGCCAGGGGCAGGAGCTGGCGCATTACCGCAAGATCCAGCTCTTCGGCCCGCGGGAGAAGCGGCTGTTTTCCCCCGGCGGGGCCTATTGCACCTTCGATCTCGACGGGCTGCGCGCGGCGATGCTGATCTGCTACGACGTCGAATTCGCCGAACATATCAAGGCCTTGTCCGATGACGGGGTCGAGCTGATCCTGTGCCCGACCGCCTGCCCCAAGCCTTACGACTACGTGGCCACCCGCACCGTGCCCGCCCATGCCGCCAATCACGGCCTGACGGTGGTCTATGCGAATTACTGCGGGGTGGAGGGCGATTGCGACTATTTCGGCCTGTCGACCATCGCCAATCCGCATGGCGAGATCCTGGCGCAGGCCGGGGCGGGGCCGGCGCTGCTGGTGGCCGATGTCGCCCCGCCCGACGCCGCGCGGCTGGCGACGCAAGCCCGCGACCTGCGGCTCATTCGGTAAAGGCGGGCTTGCGGCTCCAGACCAGCGCGTCGCCGATCATCTGTTTCAACGTCGAGCGCGAGGGCCGCCAGCCAAGCTCGGTCACCGCGCGTTGCGAGCCCGAGACCAGCGAGGTCGCATCCCCCGGCCGCCGCGCGCCCTCGATGATCGGCACTTCGCGGTTGGTGACGATGCGGCTGGCCTCGATCACCTCGCGCACCGAGAAGCCCTTGCCCGAGCCCAGGCAGAAGACGCGGGAGCCCTTGCCCTCCATCAGCCAGCGCAGGCCCAGGACATGCGCCTCGACCAGGTCCATCACATGGACGTAGTCGCGAATGCAGGTGCCGTCGGGCGTGTTGTAATCGCTGCCGTAAACCGTCAGCGCCGGGCGCTTGCCGTCGATGGCGTCCAGCATCAGCGGGATCAGATGGGTTTCGGGGACATGCTGCTCGCCCACCTCGCCCTCGGGATCGGCGCCGGCGACGTTGAAATAGCGGAAGATCACCGAATTCAGCCCGTCGGACTTTTCGAAATCGCGCAAGAGCATCTCGATGGCGCGTTTCGACCCGCCATAGGCGTTGATCGGCGTCTGGGGCGTGTCTTCGTCCAAGGCCACCCCGTCCAGCTCGCCATAGGTCGCGCAAGTGCTTGAGAAGACGAAGCTCTTGATCCCCGCCTCCAGCGCCGCCTCGATCAGGTTCAGGCTGCCGTTCACATTGGTGCGCCAGTATTTGCCGGGGTTGGTCATGCTCTCGCCCACCAGCGAGAGGGCGGCGAAATGCATGATGGCGACGGGTTTATAGCGCTGCAACGCGGCCGTGATCGAGGCCTTGTCCATCAGGTCGCCCTCGGCCAGGGGCCCGAACTTCACCGCCTGCCGCCAGCCGGTGGAGAAATTGTCGAAGGCCACCGGGATGAACCCCGCCCGCGAGAGGGCTTTGCAGGCATGCGCCCCGATATAGCCCGCGCCACCCGTCACCAGAACATGCATCTTTTCAATCCCTTGCCGCCTCACGCGGCCAGATCATGCCTGAGGCAGGTTCGGAGTGCCATAGCGAAGGTTGTAATTATGCGCGGCAATCGCCTCTTCGATCGAATCATAAAAGGTCAGGACGCCATGTTCCAGCACCGCGCCGGTGGTGCACAGCTCGCGCAGCTGGTTTTCGGAATGCGAGATCAGGACGATGCCGGAATTGCGCATCCGGTCGTTGAAAAGCTCGCTCGCCTTGGATTTGAAGGCGCCGTCGCCGGTGGAATGCACCTCGTCCAGAAGATAGGTGTCGAAGCGGATGCCCATCGACATGCCGAAATTCAACCGCCCGCGCATCCCCGAGGAATAGGTCCGCACGGGTTCGTCGTAGTTCGGCCCCAGCTCGGCGAATTCGGCGACGAAATCGACCAGCTCTTCGGTATCGACGCCGTAAACCCGGGCGATGAAGCGCACGTTCTGCACCCCGGTCATGTCGCCCTGGATGCAGCCGGTCAGGCCGATGGGCCAAGACATCTCTCCGGTGACGCGGATCACGCCGCGGTCCGGGTTGATGTTGCCCGCGATCATGCCCATCATCGTCGACTTGCCCGCGCCGTTCCGCCCAAGGATACCGATCTTGGCCCCGGTCGGGATTTCGACGTTGATGTTGCGCGCCACGTATTTCGGCTGGCCGCGATACCAGAAGGCCTTGGTCACATTCTCGAACCGGATCATGACGATGGCCTCAGCGGCGGTCGCGCAGCGCGTAGTAGATCATGGTCACCGAGCTCCAGGCCAGAAGGCCGACGAGAGCGGTCAGAAGGATGTTCATCGGCCGGTCGGGCGCGGTGGAGGATTGCGCGATGGTCGGCTGCAGGAAGGTCGCCAGGTAATGCGTCTGCTGCTGGGCATCCGACACCGCCTGGTCATAGGCGCCCTGGGCGGCCATATAGGCCTTCTGCGCGAATTCCATCTCCATTTCCAGGTTCTGGTAGTCGCGGATCAGCGCGGCATAGCCCGGATCGTTCGGATCGCCGACCGGGCCGACCTTGGCAGTCTC
The DNA here is from genome assembly GCA_945952425.1 of uncultured Pseudorhodobacter sp. GTDB lineage: Bacteria > Pseudomonadota > Alphaproteobacteria > Rhodobacterales > Rhodobacteraceae > Stagnihabitans. The sequence continues at coordinate 2,939 of CAMFIX010000380.1, forward strand.
TTCCGAGATGCGCTTCTGGATCACCTCGATCCGGCGGTTGAACTGGGCAATGCGCGGATCGTTGTCGGCGACCTGGCCCTTCAGGAGGTCGAGGTTGATCTGCGCCTCGGCCATCTGCTGCACGAGGCCGTTGATGATCTGCGAGGCGCCGTTCAGCTCCAGCTGGGGATCGACGATATGGTTCTTGACCCGGAAATCGGCGAGCAGGTTCTGGGCGTTGCGATAGCGGTCCTCGGCCTTGGAGAGCGTCTCGCGCGAATAGCGCGTCGTGTCGTCCTGCGAGGTCTTGGACAGCTCGTTGATGATGGCGGTGGATTCCTCGACGACCTCTTGCGCGATGGCCTGCGCATCCTCGGGCGTGAAGGCATAGACCTGGATCGCCATCAGCCCGGTGGAGCTGTCGTAGTTCACGACGACCATCTTCTTCCAGTAATCGACCAGATCCTCGACCGGATCTTTGGGATCGAAAGAGAACCACCAGTCGTTCGGATAGCGCGAATAGATCTTGCGCAGGTCGAGCTTCTTGTCGATCCGCTCTACCAGCTCCTGGCTGGTGACGAACTGGTTGAGGATATCCATATCCTTGGTGGTGGCGGCCGAACCGCCGCCCAGGACGCCGAGGATATCGAACGTGTTCGAGGCCTGCTCGGTCCGGCTGCCGAAGCCCACGTCGCTTTCGTATTGATCGACGGCGACGGTGTAGAGATAGGTGCCATAGACCGCGGCGGGGGCAATCACCATCAGGCAGAAGAGCGCGATCAGCCAGAAGCTGTCTCTTATACACATCTCCGAGCCCACGAGACTAGGCATGATC
>CAMFIX010000381.1 GCA_945952425.1 uncultured Pseudorhodobacter sp.
ATGGCGTGATCGACCTGGACGATACCGACCGGGCTCTGTTGCGGGCCTTGGTGCAGGAGGGCGACCTGTCGGCGGGGGAGCTGGGGCGACGGCTGGGGCTTTCTCAGCCCGCGGCCTGGCGGCGGGTGAAGCGGCTGACGGAGGCCGGGGTCTTGCGCGGCCAGAGGGTCGAGGTCGACCGGGTGGCTTTGGGCTTCGGGGTTACGGTCTTTCTGGGGGTGAAGCTGGCGGCCAAGGGGCGCGGCAGTTTCGAGGATTTCGAGCGCGCGGTGGTCGCCATCCCCGAGGTGCAGGTCGTGCAGCATGTGCTGGGGCTGTTCGACTACCGCCTCAGGGTCGTGGCCCGCGACATCCCGGATTTCGAGCGCGTCTTGCGGCGGCGGATCATGACGCTGCCAGGGGTCGGCAATGTCGAGGCCAATGTGCTGTTGTCGGAAGAAGCGCGGCCGGGGCCGATTGGGTGACGAAGCGCTTCGGGTCGCGCCAAAATTTTGCGCCGAAAAATTTTGGCGCCCGGCGGTGTCACTTCACCGCGCCGGCGGCCATGCCCTTGATGATGAACCGTTCCAGCCCTACGCCGATGATGATCAGCGGCAGGATGGCGGCAAAGCTCAGCGCCGCCATCGACCACCAGGAGATGCCTTGGCTGCCGGTCTGGCTCGCCACCATCACCGGAAGCGTATTGGCATAGGTCGAGGTCAGCAGAGCCGCGAAGAAATACTCGTTCCAGGTCAGCACCAGGCTCAGAATCAGCGCCGCCACCATGCCTGGCAAGGCAATCGGCAGGATGATGGTCAGGAAGGCGCCCCAGATCGAGAGGCCGTCGACCATGGCGGCCTCTTCCAGCTCGGTCGGGATCGACTCGAACTGGTCCTTCATGATCCAGATGACGATGGGCAGGACCGACAGCGTATAGATCGCGATCAGGCCGACATGGGTGTCCAGCAGGTCCAGCTCTTTATAGAGGACCAGGAAGGGCAGGGCGAGGACGACGGGGGGAAGGATCAGCTGGCTGAGGAAGAAGAAGGAGATATCCTGGTTCTTCATCCACAGGAATTTATAGCTGAAGCGCGAAAGCCCATAGGCGGCCATGCTGCCAAGCGCGGTCGCCAAAAGCGAGGACGTGCCCGCGATGATCGAGGAATTCCAGAACCGCCGCAGGAACTCGGCCCGGACGGTGCTGTCCTGCCCGATCGTGTCGGGCGAAAGGCCAAGCGACTTCCACCCCAGCCATTTCGGCGCGAAATCCATCCAGGGCACCATCGAGCCCTTCATCACATCCGCCGCCGCCTTGAACGAGGTCGAGGCGGTCCAATAGATCGGGAAGAGGCAGATGAAGGCCCAGAGGAGCAGCGCGGCATAGATCGCCACGCGCGAGGTGAAGAGGCTGGCGCGAAAGCCGCGGTCGGCGGGGGCGTCGTGGAAGATTTGGGTCACGTGCGGGGCCTCATGGCCTTGTCGGCGAATTTCATCAGGACGGTCATCACGAGGATGATGACCACGAGGTAGACCATGGCCAGAAGCGTGCCGTAGCCGACGTTGGAACGGTCGCGGTATTCGCGGAAGATGAAGGAGGTGACAGAATCGGTCGCCCCGCCCGGGCCCCCGCTGGTCACGTTTATGATGATGTCCGCGAGCTTCAGCTTGAAGATCAGCCGGATCAGCAAGGCGGTCACCGAGACGGGCAGCATCAGGGGGAAGGTCACCTCCCAGAACGACCGCCAGCCGGTGGCGCCATCGACGCGGGCGGCCTCTTGCAGCTCTTTCGGGATGGCCTGCAGGCCCGCCAGGATCATGATCATCATGAAGGGGATGAAGGTCCAGGCATCCATCGCCATGATCGTGGCCTTGGCGGTCCAGCCCGTTGAAAAGAGGGCGGGATTCTCGAACCCCAGGCCGCGCAGCAGGCGGATGACGGGGCCCGCGGGCTGGATCACCAGCATCGACTTGCCGATCATCCACGACACGGCGACGGGCGACAGCATCAGGGGCAGAAGGAAGGCCACGCGAAAGAACTTCCGCGCCCGGATTTGTGCGTTCAAGAGCAGCGCGAGGCCGAAGGCCAGCACATATTCCGGCAGGATCGCCAGGCAATACCAGACCATGTTGGTCAGCGCGTTCCAGTAGAACGGGTCGCTCCACATCTGGCGGATGTTGTCCAACCCGTTGAACTGCCGCCCATCCGGCGACGAGAGGTTCCAGTTGGAAAACGCGATAATCAGGCCGAAGAGCAGCGGGAAGACGGTCAGCGAGACCACGAACAACGCGGCCGGCAGGACGAAGAGGGTGCGCTTGCCCTGCTCTCCGCGCAGGATCACCTGCGCCCAGCAGAGGCAGATGGAAAACAGAAGATAAGCGTAAAGCGTGGGCCGCCAGTTGGCGAAGCCGAAAGAGGCCCCGCCCCATTCCTGCGCGACCTGGGCGGCCGCCACCAGCGCCATCAGCGCCAGGGAGCCCCAGATCAGCCCGCGCCCCAGCGCCCGGCGGCCGGGAGAGATGTCGTCATTGGTGACGACGTGAAGAAGATCGCCGTGGCTCATTTGGGGCGGCTCATGCTGTCATCCGACGGAAAAGGTGCATGCAAGCACGCACCCTACGGGGTTGGGTAGGGGGCGTGATCTCACGGGTCGCGGGGGGCGCCGAGACGCCCCCCACACAGCGTTACATGCCCAGAGAGGCCTTATACAGCTTGATTTGGTTGTCGCGCCCGATCTGGTCGGTGATCTTCTCCCAGGCGGCCGCGATGGCATCGGCGGTTTCCTGCGCCGATTTGTATTGCCCGGCATAGCCCTTGGCCAGCTCGTCCTCCGCCACCGAATAGTATTGGAAGATGCCCGGAATCCGCGGCTCGATCGCGGCATTGGGGTGGTTGTAGCTGTCGGCGTTGCTCCCGAGGTAATCCGCCACGAAGTCCTTGTCGTAGCCCGCAGCCGCCCATTCGTCATAGTTGAAGTGGCTGTTGCGATAGGGCTGGAAGCCCGAAGGATAGGCCGAGGTCCACAAGGACAGATCCTTGCCGCCCAGATGCGCCGCCGCCGACCAGGCCGCCTTGCGCTTCAGCTCGTCCTTGGAGACGCGGCTGGTCACATAGACGCCCCAGCCGAGGTAAGCCATGTTCGGCGCGAAGTTTTCCTTCTCTTCCCAGGCACTGGTCTTGGAGTTGTAGACCTTCTTCGCGCCCGGGTTGATCGAGAAGCCCACAACGTCGCCGATGACCGACGAGTCGGAGGTCTTGGCGTTGGAGCCCACGTCGCCCCACCAGCAGATCATCGAGCCCGTGCCCGCCAGGAATTGCTGGAAGGCGGTCGTGCCGGGGTCGGCGTTGATCTGGTCGGGCGGCAGGGCCTTGCCCGCGATCATGTCCATCACGTCCTGGATCGCCTGCACCCAGGCCGGGTTGTTGACGCGCGGCTTCATCGTCTCGGGGTCGAAGAGCCATGCCGGATCGTCGGGGTGCTTGGCATAGGCCGAAGCGCGGTCTTCCAGGAAGTAGAAGCCGAACCCGCCCCAGCCCTTCAGCGGGTCGAGGAAGCCGAAGGCGGGCGAGCCGGTCAGCGGGTCTTTCTTGCCCACCACGGCCAGCGTCGCGGCATTCACCTCGTCCCAATGGGTCGGCGCGTCTTTCATGCCGGTGACCGAGCCGTCGCCGAAATAGTCCTTGCGATAGGCAAAGGTATGGCAGTCGCCATCGACCGTCACGCGATAGGTCTTGCCATCCCAGGTGCCGACCGGCGCCTTG
>CAMFIX010000382.1 GCA_945952425.1 uncultured Pseudorhodobacter sp.
CATAACATGCGATTCAGTTAGTTTGAGTGACGTGTATTGCGGACGGCAACGATTGCTAAAGCTGCATCAACAGCTATCGGCAACTAGGCACTTGCAAAGCGGCTGTATCCCTTCGTAAATCCAACACCGCATCGTTTCTGGAAATGTCTGCTGCATATGCTAGAGCATGAGTACTCGGTCTTGGGCGGTGTAAGCCGCGCCAAAGTGGGTAGGTACCTAAGCACTGTCGCCGCATCTGTGTCGGCGGCAACAGTGTTTTCGCTACTCTGGGTCGTCGATCTCGCGAGGCGATTTGGACTGAACGCCAACGTGCCTCCGGCCGTACTTTCGTTGGTTGGTGCGGGCGCCGTTTTCGGGGCGCTATATTGGTTGCTAGATCGGTATGCTTGGCGTTGGGGCATATTTCGGCTTTGGCTGAAGGTCCCCGATCTGAGTGGCGAGTGGCAAGTCGATGGAGCGAGCGTCAATCAGGACGGCAGCAATGGTAATGTCTGGAGGGGCAAGATTACAATTATCCAGAGTTGGGATCGCCTGCGCGTCCGACTCAGGACGAGTCAGTCAGGCTCTAACAGCGTAAGTGCGGCTATCATATATGATGCAGCTGATGGCTACCGACTTTTCTATAGCTACAGGAACGAGCCAAACATTAATGAACCAGATCTGAAGGGGCACCGTGGGTTTGCCGAAGTTACTTTCTCTCATGACCTAATTGAAGGCGAGGGCGAGTATTTCAATGGACACGGGCGGTATACGTTTGGCCGAATGAAATTGCGGAGGCTCTGATGGCGCGCGAAATTGGCAAGAGACTAGACAGCCTGCGCATCCGTCGGAGCGGTTTAGACCGTCTTGGCAGGCTGAACGAAGACGCACGAAAGGAGGTGCTTCGCAAGAGTCTGCTAGACGAAAGCTGGCAACGACGATCGGCAGCCCAGCCGAACACGAAGTATGTGTTGGGTGCCATGGCTGAAGTAGACCCGGAATACACGCGCATTAGCAGGGAAACGGCCGATAGAGTGGCAAATCAGCTGCTCAAGGATCAGAATACGCTTAGTCTCAACGTAGAGTTCAGGCTGCAGGGGTCCGTTCCGCTCAATATCCATATTCGAGGCGTAAGTGACGTCGATTTGCTCAATTTGGACAAGGATTTCCATACTTATTCAATAAGTGGACTACGCAGCTCGCTGGGTATGTACCGCTCGCCGACGTCGCGGACATCTACGCAGGTCCTGATGACGCTGCGTCTCTCAGTCGAGAAGATATTGGTAAATCGCTTTCCTGCCGCGGACGTGGACACCTCTGGAGGAAAGGCGGTGAAGATATCAGGAGGTTCGTTGGCTCGTCCGGTCGATGTAGTTGCCTCGTACTGGCACGACACAGATGCGTATCAGATTTCTCAGGTCGAGCGCGACCGGGGCGTGACGGTCTTGGACAAAAAGGTGCCGGAGACGGTCGACAATCTTCCATTTTTACATATGTATCGCGTTGAAGAAAAAGACAGTATTGCAGTGGGAGGTTTGAAAAAGGCGATACGGCTGTGTAAGAACATCAAGAACGATGCCAATGACGAAGGAAGGAATATCGAGTGTCCAAGTTTTGATATCGCAGCGCTCATGTACCACGCTGACATGAATGCATTGAGGTCGGGAGCGTTGTTTAAGTTGTCAGTGCTGGCCGAGACGCAACGCTTCCTCGACTATCTGTATCACAACCCGACTTACGCCAAGAGTCTGATCGTTCCGGATGGCTCGCGCCGGGTTCTGGATACAGAGAGAAAATACGAGGGTGTTAAGGCCCTGTCCTTCGAGATTGATGCTTTGGTGAAGGATGTGGCTAAAGAGCAGAGTGAAGCATTCCGGAAGTCCCCGACGGCTACAATGGAAGAGGCACGCTATGCATTGGCAAATGCCGTTATTGTCTGACGATTGCACGGGTCCCCTTGTTTAAGCAACAATTTTCGCAAAGATCTGCTTTCGGCCAACCAGCGGATGTCGGCTCCTGGCGCAAAGCAGATGTCCCGCCAACACTGCCGCCTCGGGCTGTACCGCACTCTGTCCTCGTCAGCCGTCCCCGCCGCCGACCCTCCGCCCCAAGTCCGTAAAGAACCGCAGCAAGTAGCCATCCGGATCCGCAACCACGAACTGCAGGTTCCCGGCTTCCTCGGTCCCCTGGCGGTACCAGCGTTCTTCCAGCGGCAGGTAGACGTTTGCGGCCAGCCGGACGGCGGTGTCGTGCAGGGCGCGGGCGTCGGGCACTTCGATCTGCAGGTTGATGCCCCTGCCGTAGGGGTGCTCCAGCGGGGCGGTTCTGAAGCGGCGGCCCGGACCGGCGGCCTCCTGCAGCATCAGGTGCACCGCGCCGCGGACGAGGTAGGCGAACCGCTCCTCCGGGCGCTCGACGGTCACGGCGAAGCCCAGCACGTCGCGGTAGAAGGCGAGTGACCGATCGAGATCGCTCACGTCGAGTTCGGGCACGATCGGCGGCGCCTTCATCGCGGGCGTCATGGGAGGCTCCGGTGGCGTGCTCGCGCCAGCGGCGAGGGCCTCACCCCCGCACCCGCGCCAGCACCCGTTCCGCCTGCCGCAGGTGGGGCCGGTCCACCATCTGGCCGTCCATGCCGATCACGCCCACGCCGGGCGACGCGGCGAAGGCGTCGACGATGCGCCGTGCCTTGGCGACGGCCTCCTCGGAGGGCGTGAAGACGGCGTTGATCACCGGCACCTGCGCGGGGTGGATGGCCATCTTGGCGGTGAAGCCGTCGCGGCGGGCGGCTTCGCATTCGGCCAGGAAGCCGGCGTCGTTGCGGAAGTCGGTGTAGACGGTGTCGATGGCGTCCACCTCGGCGCCGTGGGCGGCGAAGAGGGCGAGGCTGCGGGCCAGGCGGAAGGGGTCGGTGTAGGTGCCGTCGGCGAGGCGGTTGGTCTCGGCGCCGATGTCGGCGGCGAGGTCCTCGGCGCCCCAGGTGAGGCCGGCGAGGCGGTGGCTGGCACCGCGGTAGGTGCCGAGCGCGAACAGGGCGCGGGCCATCTCGGTCGCCACGGGGATGATCTTCGTGCCGCCGTCGGGCAGGCCGCTCTCGGCCTCGCGTACCGCGAGCTTGGCGGCGAGGTGCTGCACGTCCACGCCCGAGGCGGACTTGGGCAGCATGATCCCGTCCGGGTGGGCGGGCATCACGGCGTCGAGGTCGGCCTCGATGAGGCCGCTGTCCAGCGCGTTGACGCGGACATAGAGCAGGGGGCGCCGGTCCTGCCCGCGCAGGCTCTCCACCGCGTCGCGCACCATGCCGCGCGCCGCCTCCTTGGCGGAGGGCGCCACCGAATCCTCGAGGTCGATGAGCAGCACGTCGGCGCCGCTGCCGGCGGCCTTCTCCAGCTTGCGGGGGCTGTCGCCGGGGACGAAGAGAAGGGAACGCATGGGGCCGGCTCCTGGAGCGTGCTGCAACGGTGGCTCCCGGTTTCGCACCACGGCGTGCGGCCGCCCGGGAGCGGAATCGGGTCGAGGCTACACCAGTGCGGCCGCCAGGCCATGACAGTGTGACGACAGGGCCGTCATGAACCGGCGCATCGCCCGGGTCGCTCGCGATGGCCGGCTCGGGTCGCGCCGGGGCCTCCACGGCTTTGCCGGGGCCGTGGTGAAGGCGTGGGTGGCCGGGCCAGGCGCGGCCACGGCGCGGGGAGGGCGTGTGGGCGGCGCCGGCGCCGGCCGTGTCGGAAAGCGCCGCTCACGGCGGTTTGGCCG
>CAMFIX010000383.1 GCA_945952425.1 uncultured Pseudorhodobacter sp.
GGTCATGTCAGGTGCTCGGTCTGCTGGGCCCAGAGATGGCGGTAGATGTCGCACCGCTCCAGAAGGGTGGCATGGGGGGCCATGTCGACGACCTGGCCCTGGTCGAGGACCAGGATCGCATCGGCGCGCACCAGCGAGGACAGGCGGTGCGAGACGACGATGACCGTGCGCCCCTTGGCGATGGCGGCGAGGTTGCGGTTCACCACGGCCTCCGATTCGGGGTCGAGCGCGGAGGTCGCCTCGTCGAAAACCAGGATTTTCGGCGCGCTCATCAAGGCGCGGGCGATGGCCAGGCGCTGGCGCTGCCCGCCCGAAAGATTGGCCGCGCCCTCTTCGACGGGCGTGTCCAGGCCCTGGGGCAGCCGCTTGATGAACTCTTCGGCGCCGGCGAGCTTGGTGGCGATCATCACCTCTTCAAGGCTGGCCTCGGGACGCGCCATGCAGATGTTGTCGCGAATCGTGCCACGAAAGAGCAGGTTTTCCTGCAGGACCACGCCGAGCGCGCGGCGCAGATGGCCGAGGTCGATCTGGCGGATATCGACGCCGTCGATCTGGATCAGCCCGGTCTGCGGCACTTCGATCCCTTGCACAAGCCGGGTCAGCGTGGTCTTGCCAGACCCAGAACGCCCCACGACTCCAATGACTTGGCCCGGAGCGATCTCGAAGCTGACCTCTTTCAGCGCGGGCGTCGCGGCGCCGGGATAGGTGAAGCCCACGGCATCGAACTTCACCCTGCCTTGAATCGGATGGCGCGCCGGGCGGGCGGATGTGCCGCGTTCGGGCTTTTGGTTCAGAAGGCCGCCGAGCATGCGCAAGGAGAGCGCGGCCTCCTGGTATTCGTTGATCAGGCCAACGATCTGGATCAGCGGCCCGGTCACCCGGCCCGACAGCATCACGAAGGCCACCAGCGCGCCGGTGGAGAGCCTGCCCTCCAACACCAGTGCGGCGCCATAGGCGATCAGGCTGATCTGCATCAGTTTTTCCAAAAGACCCGTCGCCGAGGCCGCGAAGGCCGCGACGCCGCCCACATCCCATTGCCGACGAATCATCGCGGCCAGGCTGTCCTCCCAGCTGCGGCGGCGGGCGGGTTCCAGCACCAGCGACTTGACGGCGCGCATGTTGTGCAGCGTCTCCACCAGCTGCGCCTGACGGGTCGCCTCGGCCTGATACAAGGCGTTCAGGCGGCGCTGGAACAGCGGCAGCAAGAGCCCGATCACCCCGGCGATCGACAAGGCAAAGCCCAGGACGACCGCGGTCAGCGGCGCGCAAAGCAGGACCAGGACGCCCAGCAGCAGCGGCAGGAAAGCGGCGTCCAGCAGGGTCTGGAACAGCCGGCCGGTCAGGAAAGCCCTGATCTTTTCGGTCTGTTGCAGGTTGCGCGCCAGCACGCCCGCCGGTGTCGTCTCGAACACCGAAAGCGGCAGCGCCATCAGATGGGCAAAGGCCCGCGCGCCGGTCAGCGCATCGACCTTGCCCCCGGCGATCAGCATAAGCCTTTGGCGTGTATAGGTAAATCCGGCGTCGAAGGCCGCCATGGTCACATAGATCGCGACGATCGCGAACAGCGTGTTCCAGGCGCCGTGGCTGATGACGCGGTCGATCAGCACCTGGAACAGCAGGGGCAGCGCGAAGGCGATCAGGTTGCCCAGGATCACCGCCACCGCCACGCCGCCCAAAAGCTTGCCCTGCCCGCGCAGCGCGGCCCAGAACCAGTGCAGGCCGAAAGCCTGCTCCTCCGCCCGGACCTTGGGGCGGGCGAGGATCAACCGACCGTCCCATCCCGCCAGGAACCCCGCGCGATCAAGGGTTTGCACCCCTTTCGCCTCTTCCCCCGGATCGAGGAACGCCACCGACTGATCCGGCATCAGCGCCACGACGATGACCCAGGAGCCATCCTGCCGCGCCGCCATGGCCGGCACCGCGGCGCCGAGGCCTGCCAGCGTCTTCCACTTGGCCTTTTCGATCAGCCGGGCGTGAAACCCGGAGGCCCCCAGCGTCTTAAGCACCGAGGGCGCGATGTCGCCCTCGACCAGGCGCGGCAAATCTTCTGCCCGCAGCGCCACCCCGTGATGGGCGGCGATCAGGAAAGTCGCGCGAAGCGCCGTCATCTGGCGGTCGCGCAGCGCCAGTTCGCTGGCCAGTCTGGGGTCCGAAACACTCATGCCGGACCCTAGGCAGAGCCTCCTTAACGCGAGGTGAAGCCGCGCGGGGCAAATCCGCGCGCGGCCACAATTTTATGCGCGCGGATCGGCGGTCTCGGCCACCAGCGCATCGAACAGCGCATCGGCCAGCGGGTCACTCGCAGCCATCACCCGGAAGGTCGCGGCGAGGATGGCGCCCTGCCCGACCGTGCGCCGCCCGATCATCACGGCGGGCTTGTGGACCCAGCCCACCACGACGGCCGAAATCACCGGCCCCGCGAACTCCCACTGCGCCCAGCCGCTCATCACATGGCGCGGCACGACGCCCGACCAGGCGACGTCGAGCAATGGCCCGCCCGGGATCGCCGCAAAGGCGCCATCGCGCCGCAGCCAGGTGAAGCCCGCGATCCAGTCGCCGCGCCACATCGTGCCGTGCCTCGCCTGCAAGGTGATGTTCGGCAAGGGGAAAATCGGGCCGATCGGCACGCCCGGCGTGGCATCGACCACCGGGATGAAGGGCTGCTCGCGGCCGCGCTCTTCGGTGCGCAGGTTGCCATGGGTGCGCACCGATCCATCGGCCAGCACCAGATAGCGCGCCCCGGCCTGCAGGGCGCGGATATCGGCCTCGGCCAGCGCATGGACGACGACGACCTCCGCCTCGGCAGCCGGGACGACGCTGTAGCCCAGCGCCTTGGCCCGGTCGGCCAGAGCGCCCTCAGCCGCGACCTTGACCTGCGGCGCGTGCCGGGGGGCGAAGAGCAAGATCTCCACCCGGTTGCGCTGCACGACCGCGCCGTCGATGACCAGCTCCAGCAGGATTTCCTGCACGCGGCTTTCCGAGACCTGGGGCAGCGGGATCGCGATTTCGCCGACCAGCACCGCCTCCAGCGGCTGGGCACCCGCGAAGGCCAGCGCGCCGCTGGCCCCGCAGGTCCAGCGCAAAAGCCCGGCGCCCAAGGTCTTTTCCCCCGGCGCGACCTTCACGCCGAACCGGAAGACCTCGCCCGAAACCCCGGAATACCTTGCGATTTCCGGCACGATGGCCACCGCGCCATTCACCTCGGCAAAGCGGGAATGGAAGACCCGCGGGTTGCGGTTCATGTCCAAGAGCCCGTTGCTTTCCCAATGCACGTCGGTCATCTCGGTGATGACATGGCCCATGATGCTGCCCGTGCCGCGCATCCGTTCGATTTCGTATTTCAGATTGCCGAACTGATACCACTGGGCCGCGGTCACGAAGTTTTCCAGGCTGCCGAAGACGCGGTCCATGCCGAGCGCGTCGAAGCGATGCTCGATCCCGTGCGGATAGGCGGCGCCGTCGCCCCAGAGCTGGCCGGTCTCCATCCACCAGGGCTCGGCCCCGTCGATCTGCACCTGTTTCGGCTGCGGCAGGCCCCAGACCCCGAATTCCGAGCAGATTTTCACCTCGTTGCCCGCGCGCACCCCGTCGCCAAAGGGCGTCCAGGTCCAGAAGGCGCCCTCGGCATGGTCGCGCACCAGCTCGTCCCATTCGTCGCGCCGCTCGGGGATCGAGCGGTAATAGTGGAAGTCGTCGAGGTCGCCCTTCACGTGGAAGTTGCCCTGGCAGGGGG
>CAMFIX010000384.1 GCA_945952425.1 uncultured Pseudorhodobacter sp.
CGCGGGCCGCGGCATCTTCGCCTTTGCGCCCTTTAGCGTCGGCGATCCGGCCGCGGTGGCGGACACGGTCGTCGACTTCACGCCCGGCGTCGACCGGCTGGACGTCTCGGCCTTCCCGGGGGAGCTTACTTACCTGGGGCAGGCGGAATTCAACGGCGATGCAAACGTGTTGCGCTGGTGGCAGTCGGACGGCAATACGCTGATTGCGCTGGATACCGATGGCGACCGGGCGTCGGAGTTCAACATCGTCCTCCGTGGATTGAAGATCCTGAGCGTCGAGGACTTCATCCTCTAGGGACGTCGCGTCACCGCCCCCGGATGCGGGGATCGAGCGCGTCGCGCAACCCGTCGCCGATGTAGTTCACCGCCAGCACGGTCAGGCTGATCGCCACGCCCGGGATGATGACCCGCGCCGGATAGAGCTGCATCGTGCCGACGCCGTCATACAAAAGCCGTCCCCAGGTCGGGAAATCGGGCGGGAAGCCCAGGCCGAGGAAGCTCAGCACGGACTCGGTGATGATCGCATTCGCAATCCCCAAGGCGGCGGCCACCATGACGGGCGACAGCACGTTGGGCAGGATGTGCCGGATGATCATCCGGTGCGAGGGCGTGCCGATGGAACGGGCGGCCAGCACGAACTCGCGCTCTTTCAAGGCCAGCACCTGGCCCCGCACGATCCGCGCGGCGGGCATCCAGCTGGTCAGGCCGATGGCAAAGACCACCAGCACGAAGGCCCCCATGTTCGGCCCGATCACCTTGGCCACCGCATCGCGGAAGAGGAACATCAGCACCAGCAGCAAGGGCAGCAAGGGCAGCGACAGGAAGAGGTCGGTCAGCCGCATCAGCACGCCATCCAGCCGACGGTAAAACCCCGCCAGCACGCCGACCAGCGTGCCCAGGAAGACCGAGATCACCATGGCGACCGCACCGACCGCGAGCGAAATCCTGCCGCCGAACATCATCCGCGCCAGCTGGTCGCGCGCCACCTGGTCGGTGCCGAACGGATGCACCCAGGTCGGCGGCTTGTTGCGGCCCAGGATCATCTTGGCGGCATCGGGGTTCACATAGGTCGGGTCTTGCCACCAGACCAGCGGCCCGATCAGCACGAAAAGCATCAGCCCGATCAAGACCCAAAGCCCCAACATCGCCCCCTTGTGGTTGCGGAACTGGTCCCAGATGTCGCGGGCCTGGCTGCGGGGCGGGGCGAGGGAAGCGTCAGTCATACCGAATCCGCGGGTCGAGCAGGCCGTACAGCACATCGGCCACCAGGTTGAAGGTCACGATCAGCACGGCGAAGATGAAGGTCAGGGTCTGCACCATCGGCAGGTCATTGGCATGGATCGCGCCGATCAGGGCCGAGCCGATGCCGTTCACCTTGAAGACATTCTCGGTGATGATCGCCCCGCCGAAGATGGAGGGGATGCCCAGCGCGATCACGGTCACGACCGGGATCATCGAGTTGCGCAACACGTGCTTCAGCACCACCGGCCCCTCGCGCATCCCCTTGGCCCGGGCGGTCCTCACGTAATCCTGGCCGAGGTTCTCCAGCATCGAGGCGCGGGTATAGCGGCTGAGTTCCGACGCATTGGCCAGCCCCAGCACCATGACCGGCAGCACCATTTGGCGCAGCTGCTGCACGAAACTGCCCCAGTCCGTCACCTTCAACGAGGTGTTGTAGATCGACGGGAACCATTGCAGCCAGGAGGCGAAGATGACGATGAAGAGCACGCCGGTAAAGAAGGTCGGCACCGAAAAGCCCAGCATGGCGATGAAGGTGCCGACCTGGTCGAACCAGGAATATTGCCGATAGGCCGAGTAAATCCCGATGGGCAAGGCGATCAGCACGCCTACCAGATAGGCCGTGCCGATGACGGTCAGCGTCTGGGGGATGCGCTCGCCGATCAGGGCGAAGACGGGGCCGCGGGTCTGATAGCTGATGATGCGTTGCGCGCCCTGCGCGAAGTCGGTGCCGAACCAGCCGTCCAGCAGATAGGCGGGCTCGACCCAGAAAAACTGTTTCAACCAAAGCAGATAGCGCACCAGCACCGGCTGGTCTGCGCCCATCGCCTGGATCATCTTGGTCCGGACCTCGGGCGGAATGGTCAGGGGGATATCGGACAAGGGCGAGCCCGGGGCTAGATCGACCAGCATGAAGATCGCGGCCGAAATCAGAAGCAGGGTGGGGATCGCCAGCAGAAGGCGGCGCAGGATATAGGTGAGCATCGGGCTCGCCTTCTCAGGAGGAGGGGGAGGCCCGAAGGCCTCCCCGAAGGATCACTTGATACGGGTCCAGTCCTGGACGTTCCACATTTCGGAATCCCAGGTGTTCAGGACCACGCCGCCCAGGGTGTTCGAGGCGGCCGACAGACGACCACGGTCGACCAGCGGCAGAACGGTGTAGCTGTCCTTGGTCAGCATGTCGTTCATCTGCTTGGCCAACTCGCCGCGCTTGGCGATGTCGGAGGTCTGCGCCATCTCGGCCACCAGTGCCTCGTAATCCTTGTTGCAGAAGCGGTTGATGTTCTCGCCCTGCCATTGGGTTTCCGGCGAGGGGATCTTGTCGCACTTGTATTGCGCGAGATAGGTCTCCGGGTCGGTGCCATCGAAGTTGTTGGCAAACATTTCCACATCGGCATAGAACTTCTGGTAAGTGTCGGGCGAGCCCGCATCCCCACCGAAGAAGACCGATGCGTCCACGGCCTTCAACTCGACATCGACGCCCAGCTCCGTCCACCACGATTTCACCAGTGCCTGGACGCTCGCGCGCACTTGGCTGTTGGTGGTCTGGTAAAGAATGCGCAGCTTCTTGCCATCCTTCTCGCGGATGCCATCGGCGCCGACCTTCCAGCCCGCGTCATCCAAGAGCTTCTTGGCGCCGTCCATGTCCTGCTTCAGGCAGTCGGTGTTCGAAGACGCATAGGTCTCCGGCGCCGGGACGATGTTGCAGGTCGGACGGCCCGAGCTGCCATAGCCGACATCGACCACAGCCTGGCGGTCGATGGCCATCGACAGCGCCTTGCGCACGTTCATGTCCGACAGGATTGGATGGGGATGCTTGACGGTCGAACGCTCGCCCTCGGGCAGGTCGGCGGAGGGGTCGGTCAGGTTGATCTCGATCCGCTCGACCAGCGTGCCGAAGCCGTTGACGAACTTGCCCTTGCCGCCCGCCGCCATGGAGGCTTGCAGGTCCGGCTCGACGGCCGTGTTCCAGGCGTAATCGACCTCGCCGGTTTCCAGCACGGCGCGGGCCGCCGCTTCGGCATCGCCGCCGCCCTTGACGGTCATCGTGGCGAAAGCGGGCTTCGCTGCATCGCGGTAGTTCGGGTTGGCTTCCAGCTCGACCGTGTCATTGGTCTTGAACGAGGTCACCTTGAAGGGCCCGGTGCCGATCGGCATGTTGTTGGCATCGGTGCAGGTGGGCGCCGCCGCGCCGAGGCACTTTTCGAACTGCGCCTTCTGGATGATCGGCGCGGTAGAGCCGACGAAAGCCGTATAGGGATTGGGTTTCGGCGCATCGAACGTCACCTTGATCGTGGCGGGGTCCACCGCTTCGACCGACTTGACGCCCTCGTATTTCGAGGCCTGCGCACAGCCGCCATCGGGCGCCGTGCAATATTGCCAGGTAAAGACCACGTCGTCAGAGGTGACGGGCGAGCCGTCCGACCATTTGACGCCGTCCTTCAGCTTCCAGGTGATCGTCCTCAGATCCTTGCAGC
>CAMFIX010000385.1 GCA_945952425.1 uncultured Pseudorhodobacter sp.
ATTTATGCAAAAGTGAAGGGGGTTGCGGCTGCGGGTGCTTTGGGGGACCATCCGGGCAAAGGAGAGACCCCATGCCCGTCAAGAACCGTTTCGCCGAGCTGCTGCCCGAGATCACCGCCTGGCGCCGGGATTTCCATGCCCATCCCGAGCTGCTCTTCGACGTGCATCGCACCGCGGCCAAGGTGGCGGAGCTCTGCCGGAGTTTCGGTTGTGACGAGGTGGTGGAGGGGATCGGCCGCACCGGGGTCGTGGCGGTCATCAAGGGCCGGGGCCCGGGGCGGGTCATCGGGCTGCGCGCCGATATGGATGCCTTGCCGATCAAGGAGATGACCGGGCTTCCTTACGCCAGCCAGACCCCGGGCAAGATGCATGCCTGCGGCCATGACGGGCATACCGCCATGCTGCTGGGCGCCGCGAAATACCTGGCCGAGACGCGCAACTTCGACGGCACGGCGGTCTGCATCTTTCAGCCGGCCGAAGAGGGCGGCGGCGGGGGCCGCGAGATGGTGGCCGAGGGGATGATGGAGCGGTTCGGCGTGCAGGAGGTCTATGGCATGCACAACATGCCGGGCATCCCCTTGGGCACGTTCGCGATCCGTCCCGGCGCGATGATGGCGGCGGCCGATCAGTTCGAGGTGACGATCACAGGCAAGGGCGGCCATGCCGCCAAGCCGCAGGATTGCGTCGACACGGTCGTCGTCGCGGCCCATGTCATCACCGCCGTGCAGACCGTCGCGTCGCGCAACGTCGATCCCCTGGCGCAGGTCGTGGTCTCGATCTGCGTGGTCGAGACCGATTCGACCGCCTTCAACGTCATCCCCCAGGTGGTGAAGCTGAAGGGCACGGTGCGGACCATGGACCCCAAGGTGCAGGACTATGTCGAGCGGCGCCTGGGCGAGGTGATCGAGGGCACGGCGCTGGCGCTCGGCGCCCGGGCCGAGATGCACTACGCCCGCGGCTATCCGGTGACGCTGAACGCCCCGGAAAACACCGCGCATGCCGCCGAAGTCGCCCGCGCGATCTCGCAGGTGGACGAGACCGTGGCGCCGATGATGGGGGCGGAGGATTTCAGCTATATGCTGAACGCGCGCCCGGGGGCCTATATCTTCGTGGGCAACGGCGATACCGCGATGGTCCACCACCCGGCCTATAACTTCGACGACCAGGCGATCCCCTTCGGATCGAGCTGGTATGTGGGCATGGTGGAGGCGCGGGGGTGAGGGGCTTCGGCGCCTCGCCGCGCTGACGTCTTGCCTTTGTCGCGACGGCCATTTTCGGTGCCTTCCTTGGCCCGATGATCCCGGGCTGGGGGCCAAAGGCGCGAATACGCTGAACCCTGCAACCCGGTCAGAAACATGGGGCCAGAAGACCAATGATCGCCCATCTCCTCATCGCCGCCATCGGCCTGCTGCATGTCTACATCCTGGTCCTGGAGATGTTCCTCTGGACCACGCCCCGGGCGCGGGCGGCCTTCGGGACGACCCCCGATTTCGCCGAGGCGACGCGGGTCATGGCCGCCAACCAGGGGCTTTACAATGGCTTTCTGGCGGCGGGACTTTTCTGGGGCCTCTGGCGCCCCGATGTCGCGGCGTTCTTCCTCGGCAGCGTGCTGGTGGCCGGGGTCTACGGCGCGGCGACGGCCTCGCGGCGGATTCTCTTCGTGCAGGCGCTTCCGGCAGTGGCGGCACTGGCGGCGCTGGGGGGCGGGGTGTGACCCCGTGGCGCGGATGTCGCGGTTGGGGGCGGGGGCGTTTACGGATCATTCACCGGAATTGACATTGCGGTGATCTCGGGTAGCGTCCCGCTCGTTCAGGCCTTGGCGCAGGGCGCGCGGGCGG
Source organism: uncultured Pseudorhodobacter sp. (assembly GCA_945952425.1). Classification (GTDB taxonomy): domain Bacteria; phylum Pseudomonadota; class Alphaproteobacteria; order Rhodobacterales; family Rhodobacteraceae; genus Stagnihabitans. The sequence continues at coordinate 1,839 of CAMFIX010000385.1, forward strand.
GTTGTGTAGGGAAATTTGCGATGATGTTGAAGACGACTTTCGCCGCGGCGGCGCTTGTGGCCATGGCAGCGGCGGCTCCGGCGGTGGCGAGCACCGCGGATGTGGTGCTGAGCGGCTATATCCAGGCGGGCCATATCACGAACAACGGGGCTGCGGCGATCACCAGCATCGTCTATTCGCTGGGCACGGCCGAGGACAACCTCGGCACCTGGCAGATCGAGACCGCGGGCGGGGTCGCCTCGGATTTCCTCAGCGATCCGCAGTATTTCCAGACCGTGACCTGGAGCGGGCTGAACATCCTGTCGGGCAGCAGCTTCGATTTCGGCTATCTCGACATCGACCTGATCCAGACGCTGTCGCCCCTGTCGGTGACCGGCGCCGAGCTTGGCGATGCTTCGACGCTGCGCAATGCTTTCGTGTCGATCTTCTGGAACGACGGCAGCTCGGGGACGGCCAACCTGGTGCAGCAGGCCTGGGCGAGCGACCAGACCCTGCATATCGAATCGGCGGTTGCGCCGGTGCCGGTTCCGGCGGCGCTGCCCCTGCTTTTGGGCGCGCTGGGCGGTCTTGGCCTGGTGGCGCGGCGCCGCAAGGCCTGAGCGTCGTGCATGGGGTCAAGAGCCGCCTTCGGGCGGCTCTTTCCATTATGGCTAGGGTCAGCCGCCCGTATGGCTCATGTGGCGCGAGACCTGGCCTGCGACCTTCTGGCGGGAATAGTCGAAATCGTGGCCCTTGGGCTTGCGCGAGATCGCGGCGCGGATGGCGGCCTCAAGGCCCGCATCCTCGGGGCTGGCGCGCAAAGGCGCGCGCAGGTCGGCCATGTCTTCCTGGCCGAGGCACATGTAAAGCTCGCCCGTGCAGGTCACCCGGACCCGGTTGCAGCTTTCGCAGAAATTATGGCTGAGCGGGGTGATGAACCCCACCTTCTGCCCGGTCTCTTCCAGCCGGACATAGCGCGCCGGGCCGCCCGAGCGCTCGGCCAGGTCGGTCAGCCGGTAGCGTTCCGCCAGCCGGGCACGCAGGTCGCGGAGGGACCAGAACTGGTCCAGCCGGTCGGCCTCCATCTCGCCCATCGGCATGACCTCGATCCAGGTCAGGTCATGGCCGTCGCGCGCGCACCATTCGGTCAGGCGGAAGAGCTCGTCCTCGTTCACGCCTTTCAGCGCGACGGCGTTGATCTTGACGCGCAGGCCCGCCTCCTTGGCGGCGGCGATCCCGTCCAGCACCTGCGCCAGCCGCCCCCAGCGGGTGACCTCGGCAAATTTCGCATCGTCCAGCGTGTCGAGCGAGACATTGATCCGCTTGACCCCCACATCGGCGAGGCCCTGGGCATATTTCCGCAGCTGCGAGCCGTTGGTGGTGACGGTCAGCTCTTTCAACCCGCTCCCGAGCTGTTTCCCCCCCAATTGTTTCCCCATCGCCTCGAAGAAGGTCATGATGCCCTTCCGCACCAAGGGCTCGCCCCCGGTGATGCGCAGCTTCTCCACCCCCAGACGCACGAAGGCGCTGCAGAGGCGGGTGAGTTCCTCCAGCGACAAAAGCTCGGCCTTGGGCAGGAAGGTCATGTGTTCGGCCATGCAATAGGCGCAGCGGAAATCGCAGCGGTCCGTCACCGAGACGCGCAGGTAAGAGATCGGGCGGGCGAAAGGGTCGATCAGCGGGGCCATGGGGGGAAGATAGGCGCCCTGCGGCGCGACGCAATGCCGAAAGCGGCAGATAAGACCAAGGTCGCGCCGGAAGCGGGGGACCAGTCCCCCGCACCCCCTGCCAAAGGGACGCACGCGCCCCCTTGGAACCCCCGTGAGTATTTGGGCAAGTATGAAAGGGGGTGACTTTCAATTTGGCCTAAATACTCGAAAGGGGGAGGTCTGGAGG
>CAMFIX010000386.1 GCA_945952425.1 uncultured Pseudorhodobacter sp.
ACCGGCGGCGGCTGGCGGGGGCGCGGCCATGATCGCCCGCGAGGAACCGGAAGAGCTGGCCGAGATCAACGTCACGCCCTTCATCGACGTGATGCTGGTCTTGCTGATCGTCTTCATGGTGGCGGCGCCCTTGTCGACCGTGGATGTGCCGGTGAACCTGCCGACCTCGGGGGCACCGGCCGCGCAGCGCCCGCAAGACCCGGTCTGGATCACCCTGACCGCCGCGGGGTTCGTGCTGGACGACCAGCCGGTGGGCGCCGATCTTGCCGCGGCGCTGAACGCCCGCACCGGGGGCAAGCCCGAGACGCCGCTTTACCTGCGCGCCGACCGGGCCCTGACCTATGCCGCCCTGATGCAGGCGCTGGATGGCTTGCGGGCGGCGGGCTACACCCGCGTCTCGCTGGTGGGGCTGGAGGGCGGCAAGTGAGCGCGCTTTGTCCTGCCACGGGGCAGGCGGGCGACTGTCCCTGGCTGGCGCTGGAGGCCAGCCGCCGGGCGCGCGCCACCGGCTGGGCCAGTGCCGCGGCGGTCGTCGTGGCGCTGGCGGGGGGGCTTGGTCTGCTGGGCAGCCTCGCGGCCCCTGCGCCCGCACCCTTGGCCTTTGCCCTGACGCCCGCGCCGGTTCCGGCGATGCCCGCGCTGGCCGCGATGCCCGAGCCCGCGCCGCAGACCGAGGTCGCCCCCCCCGAGGCGCCCGCGCCTGCCCCACCCGCGCTAGCCCCCCGCCTCGCCGCTGCCGATCCGCTCCCCGAGGCTTTGCCCCCGTCGCCGACCGGCACCTTGCCGATGGCCGAAGACCTGCCCAGGCTGGACGATGTCCCGCCCGAACCGAAACCCAAGGCCGAGAAGCCGTTGGCAAAACCCGCCAAGCCCGCCTCCAAACCCGGGGCGCAAGCCGCGCCGCAGGTTGCCGCCGTGCAGACCGGCCCCGCTGCGGGCCAGGCGAGCCCCAAGGCCTGGGCCTCTGCCGTCGTCCAGAAGATCCGCAAGACCGGGCGGAAGGGTGCAGCGGGCAAGGGGGTGGTGCAGGTGGGCTTTACCGTGGCACCCGATGGTAGCCTGGCCGCGGTCAAGGTGGTGAAAAGCTCGGGCGATGCGGGCCTGGATGCGATGGGTCTGGACCACATCCGCCGCGCCGCGCCCTTCCCGGCTCCGCCAGAGGGCGCCAACCGCAATCTGGCTTTTGCGTTCGAGGTGAAGTGAGGGGGCGGCTCGCAAAGCCCGGGGCTCTGTCTCCCCCGCTCACCCCCCAAACCAAAAGGCCGGAGGTCTCCCCCCGGCCCGGTATCCTGACGGCCTCGTCCGTCGAAAGCCCCTTACTCCGCCTCGTTCATCTTCGAGGCGTTCAGCAGCGCATAGCGTTCCGCGCCCAGCCGGTCGTGCAGGCCGAGCTGGGTTTCCAGGAAGTCGATATGGCCCTCTTCGTCGGCCATCACCTCTTCGAACAGCTTCATCGAGACGTAATCGCCCACATCCCGGCAATGGTCGCGGGCCTCTTTGTACAAGGCCCGCGCCTCTTGCTCGGCCGCCAAGTCGGCCTCCAGGGTCTCGCGCGGGGTCTGGCCGATGCGCAGGGGGTCGAGCCGTTGCAGGTTGGGGTGGCCCTCCAGAAAGATCACCCTTGCGATGAAACGGTCGGCGTGGTGCATCTCTTCGATGCTTTCCGCCCGGCTTTTCGCGGCCATGGCGCCGAGGCCCCAATCTTCCTGCAGGCGATAATGCAGCCAATACTGGCTGACCGCCGTCAGTTCGGAGCGGATCGCGCGGTTGAGATAGTCGATGACCTTGGCGTCACCCTTCATGGCTCAGCTTCCCGTATTGGCGCGCTTGAGGTTGCGCAGGTGGATCGGAACCTCAAGCTGCGCGTTCTCCCGCATCGTGGCAAGAAAAAGCGGCATGCAGCCGCCGCAATCGGGCCGGTGACCCAAAGCGTGATAGACCTTGCCGGGGGTGATGATCGTCGCGGGATCGGCGGCGCGCATCCAGGCGATGGCGGCATGGATGTCGCGGTCGGTGATGCCCTTGCAGGAACAGATAATCATCGGTCGGCCCTCGGTGTGCCGGCATTCCTGACGAAAACGCTTCGGCTTGTCAATCCTGAGTGAAGCCGTCAGGAATCTCTATTTCGTGAGGATCAGCTTGCCGGCCCGGGTGATGCGCAGCGTGTAAAGCTGGTCGCCCAGCCGGATCGCGGCGCAGGTGCCGCCGGCGGTCAGGGTCTCGGCGTCGTGCTGGGGCAGGGGGGTGGGTTGTTGGACGTTCATGGTCACCTCTAATGGAAACGGGAAGGCGCCTGCGGGCAGAGGGCCGCGGCGAGGCGGGTGCTGGCGATCTCCAGCCCGGGGTTCGGCGTGTCGTCGGAGAGCGCCGCGGCCAGCGTCCGCGGGCTTTGGGCCGCGCGGCAGGTGCGGAAGAGCGTCGCCAGCGCGACCTCGTCCGGGGTCAGGCGCAGGCGGCAGGCCGGGCAGAACGGGTTGGAAAAGCGAAAGGCCGAGCGGCGGACCCCGCGCAGGGCCTGGACCTGGATCAGCACCAGGATCGCCGCCTCGCCGCGGGGCAGGTGGGGAAAAGCCTCCTCCGCCCCGGCCAGGGCATGCATCCAGCCCTGCGAGGCGGGCTCGGCAAAGCTGCGGAAGTAAAAGCGCTGCAGGTTCAGCAGCGCCTGTTCGTCGGCATCCAGCCCCAGCGCATGGGCCGAGACCGCATCGGAGGCGGCCTCCGGGCAAGCGGGGGAAGTCGCGAAGTCTTTCATCGGCACACCTTTGTCCGGCGGGTTCCCTGGCGGGCAGGGGGGCGATCGGGTTGGCGCGCCGCGTGATTCCGGCTGGCTGGGTAAAAGGTGAGCGTTTTTGTCGGGAAAGTAAAGAGGCTCTGTAGCCCCGGCTCAGCCGGTGGCCCGCGGATAGGCGACAAAGGCAAAGCGGCGGCTGTCGGGCGACCAGGAGTTGACGTTGATCGTGCCCTGCCCGCCGAAGAGCTGCACCGTGGCGCGCGGGCGCTGCCAGTCGCCCTCGACCAGGTTCAGCGTTACGGGCAGGTCGGCCGGATGGCCCCGCGTGCCGGGCGGATAGGACAGATAGACCGCCCGTCGGCCATCGGGCGACAGGTGGGGGAACCAATCGACCGTCGCGGCCCGGCTCAGCCGCTCGGCCCCGGTGCCGTCGGGGCGCATGCGGGCGATCTGGGCATGGCCCGAAAACCCCTCGGTGTTGTAGTAAAGCCAGCCGTCGGGCCCGTATTCCGGCCCATCGGCGGGGCCGTTGCGGGTCAGCTGGCGCAGCTCGCTTCCATCGTGGCGCATCGTGCAGATCTCGGCCGACAGCAGCGTCCATTCGTTGGGCGTCACCCGCGCCGTGACGCCGACGAAGGCCAGGTGGGTCGCGCTGACCCCGTGCAGAAAGTGCATGAGCCCGCTGTCGCCCGTCACCCGGTCGGCCCGCCCCCCGGCAAGCGGCGCGCGATAGATGTGCCAGTCGTTGGCCGACAGCCAGATGTGGCGGCCGTCGGGGTCCAGCACATGGTCGTTGTTCAGATCGACGACGCCTTGCAGCGGGATCTCCTGCAGCTCTGGCGCCGCCAGCGGCAGCCGCCAGAGCCGCCCGTCGCCGTTCAGGATCAGCGCATCGCCCGCCCAGTTCGGCGCCTCCAGCAAAAGGTCGCGGGTCGCAAAGACCAGGCGGCTTTCGCCGGTGATCGCGTCATGGGTCCAGAC
>CAMFIX010000387.1 GCA_945952425.1 uncultured Pseudorhodobacter sp.
GTCTCGTGGGCTCGGAGATGTGTATAAGAGACAGCATCGGGCCTGCGATCCTCTGGTCGCCGCCCGGTGACTTCCTCCCTGTCAGACTGCCGCGCCCTCGGGCGCGGCTTTTTTCATGGTTTTTTCCCTGCCGCAGGGCCTGGCGCAGAACGCTTTCCCGAAAGCTTCACGGCAAAGAGAGGATTTTGACATATCCTGTCACATTCCCCGTTGACGACTGCGGCAAACCGACATAGCGTCCCTTTCATGAAGTCGGCCAGTCCGACAGGGAGCAAAAATAAATTGAAAAAGGGCCGCTCTGCCGCGGCCCTTTTTCCTTTTTGGTCAAAGCCTTCGGTGATAGCGCCAACAGGTGCCCGGCCCGGCCTGCGGGGCTTTGCCGATCACGGAAAAATTGGCCTGACGCGGGCGCAGGCGCGTGATAACAGGGGCGCCGACAGCATGCAGAAACGACATTGCAGGACTTGCCCATGACCCGCCTTCTTCCCCTGGCCGCCACCCTGACGCTTCTGGCGCTGCCGGCCCTCGCCCAGACCGCCACGGGTGATTCGACCGCAGCCCCCGCCGCGCCGGCCGCGCAGCCCGAGGTCTCGATGGGCGTGCCCGACGGCCTGCCCGACCAGGCCAGCGCCCAGGTCAACCAGCTGTACCTTCTGGCCAAGTCCGAGGCCTGGGAAGAGCGTTGCATCAAGACGGCCGACGGCAAAGACCCCTGCCAGCTTTACCAGCTGCTGCGCGGCGCCGACAATTCGCCGGTGGCCGAGATCAGCTTCTTCACCCTGCCCCCGGGCGGTCAGGCGGCGGCTGGTGCGACCATCGTCGTGCCGCTGGAGACGCTGCTGACCAAGAACCTTTCGGTCGCCATCGACGCGGCCCAGGGCAAGCTTTACCCCTACAGCTTTTGCAACGTGAACGGCTGCGTCGCCAAGGTCGGCTTCACCGCCGACGAGGTCAAGGCGCTGCAATCGGGCAACCAAGCCAAGCTGACGCTCGTTCCGGCGGCGGCGCCCGACAAGACGGTCGAAATCCCGATCTCGCTGAAGGGCTTCACGGCGGGCTTTGCGGCGATCCAGCCGAAGTGATCAGGAGGGGCTGAGGACGAGCACCGCGTTCAGCCCGCCGAAAGCGAAAGACGTCTTGACCACGGCCCGGGGGGAGACCTTCCGGGCCGTCGTCACAAGATCGACCGGGGCGGCGGGGTCGGGCCCAAGGAACCCGCCCGTCGCCGGGATCGTGCCCGCCATCCTGATGAGCACGCCCAGCATCTCGACCGCCCCCGATGCCCCGATCAGGTGGCCATGCAGCGATTTCGTGGCGGTCACCGGGATGGCGCCGAACACCCGCCCGATGGCCTCGGCCTCGCAGCGGTCATTGGCTTGCGTGCCGGTGCCATGGGCGTTGATGTGGCCGATGTCCCCCGGCGCCAGCCCCGCATCCGCCAGCGCCGCCCGCATCACCGCCTCGGCCGCCCCGACGCTTGGCGCCACCATGTCGCCCCCCTCGGCGCTCATGGCGAAGCCCTTGATTTCGCCCAGGATCGTCGCCCCGTGCGCCAACGCCCGGCTGCGCTCTTCCAGCAGGAAAACCGCCGCCCCTTCCCCCATCACCATCCCGTCGCGCCCCAGCGAGAACGGTCGGCAGGCCCGGGGCGACAGCACCCGCAGCCCCTCCCAGGCCTTGATGCCGCCGAAACAGATCATCGCCTCGGCGCCGCCCGCCAGCATCGCGGGCAGGCCCGCCTTCACCATCTGGAAGGCCAAACCGATCGCATGGGTGGCCGAGGCGCAGGCGGAAGACACGGTGAAGGCCGGCCCCACCAGCCCCAGATCCCGCGCCACCAGCGAGGGCGCGGCCGAGGCCATCAGGCGGGGCACGGTAAAGGGATGCACCCGGTCGCGACCCGCCGCATAGACCGCGCGATAGGCGTCGTCGACCGTCTGCAAGCCCCCCCCGGCCGAGCCCAGGATCACTCCCGTCCCCGGCGGCAGATCGACCCCCGCCACCGCCGCCCGCGCCGAGGCCACCGCCATCGTCGCGAAAGGGTCGGCCCAGGGGCCGAGGTCCAGGTCGGGCACCGCGGCCCGGGCGCCGATGCGGATCGACAGCCTTTCAAGGTCGGGCAGGTCCAGCGGCCCGATGGCGACCCGCCCGGCCTCCATCGCGGCCCAGCTGCCCGCGACATCGCCCAAAGGGTTCACCGTGCCGGCCCCGGTCAGGACCACGCGCCTCATGCCGAAAGCCGCGCCTCGACCACCGAGAGGAAATCGCCCAGGGTGGCCGGGGCGGCCTCGGCATCATAGGGCAAGGGGCGGTCCCATTCTTCCTCGATGGCGAAAAGCACCTCGACCATGGCGACCGAATCCAGCCCCTGGGCGGCGGGCGGCAAGGCGAGGTCCAGCTCTTCGACCGTCCGGCGCGCCTGGGCGGCGAGGATTTCCAGCACCCGGGCGCGGATCATTCCGCGCCGCCTTCCAGCTTGGCCACCCGCTCGGCCAGCCGCGGCAGCCGCCGCAGCGCCTTTTGCATCGCGACATGGGCATCCATCTTGACCGCCGGATAGCCCAGCAGAACCCGCCCCGCCGGCGCATTGGTCATGATCAGCGTGCCCGCCCCGGTGATGACGTCATCGCCCACGAAGATGTTGTCCACGACCCCCACCTGCCCCGCCAGCACGACCCGATTGCCGATCCGCGACGAGCCTGCCACGCCGACCATGGCACAAAGAAGACAATCCTCGCCGAGCTCGACGTTATGGGCGACATGGACAAGGTTGTCGAGCTTGGTGCGGTGGCCCACCCGCGTGGCGCGGATCGTGCCGCGGTCGATGGTGGAATTGGCGCCGATCTCGACGCCGTCGCCAATTTCGACGGTGCCCAGCGAATGGATGCGCTGCCAGGATTGCGGGCGGATTTCGCCGCGAACCCCCAAGGTCTGACGGATTTCCTCGACGCCGGAGACCTCGGGCGTGACATAGGAAAACCCGTCGGCGCCGATCACCGCGCCCGGTTGCGCGATGAAATCATCGCCGATGACGACGTGATGGCCGATCCGCACCCCCTCCAGCAGCAGCGCGCGGTCGCCGATCACCGCACCCGCGCCGACCGAGACATGGGAGGCGATCCGCGCCCCGGCGCCAACCCGCGCCCCCGCCCCGATCACCACGAAAGGCCCGATGCAGGCGCCCGCGCCGATCTCGGCGGAGGGGTCGATGACGCTCATCGGATGAATGCCCTCAGCCAGCAAAGGGCCGGGGTCCAGTGCCCGCGTCAGCCCCGCCATCGCCAGCCGCCCGCGGGGCGCGAGGATCGCGGCCTGCAGCCCCATCGCCTGCCAATCCGCCCCCGGCCAGACCACCGCGGCCCGCGCGCGCCCCTGCGCCAGGCCTTCCGCATAACGCGGGCTCATCGCCAGGGCGAGGTCATCGGGCCCCGCCGCCGCGGGCTCTGCCGCGCGCGCGATCACCAGGTCGCCCGCGCCTTCGAAGCCCGTGCCCATCGCCGCCGCGATTTCGCGTATCGTGAACATCGCTGCCCCTTCCGGGCCTCAGCTGATCCGGCCGCCGAAGTCGGTCCCGGCCTCCTGCAGCGCCGAAGCCAGCTTGGCATCGCGGCCATAGATGTCGCGGAACCAGGTCATCTTGCCCGAAGCATTCGGCCAGGCGGTGAAATAGACCAGATGCACTGGGATCGGGGTCT
>CAMFIX010000388.1 GCA_945952425.1 uncultured Pseudorhodobacter sp.
GCGATCCAGCGTCAGCAGGATCAGCGTCATGGTCAGCACGGGGAAAGAGGCGATGATCAGCACGTTGGTGCAGAGCGCGGTCCAGGTGAAGACCGGCATCCGCATCATCGTCATGCCGGGCGCGCGCATCTTGATGATCGTCACCAGGAGGTTGATGCCTGACAGCGTTGTCCCCACACCCGCGACCTGCAGGCCCCAGATGTAATAGTCGACGCCGACATAAGGCGATGAGGCAATGCCCGACAAGGGCGGAAAGGCCAGCCAGCCGGTCTGCGCGAACTCGCCCAGGAACAGCGAGGCCATGACGATGACCGCGCCCCCCACCGTCATCCAGAAGGAGAAGTTGTTCAGGAACGGAAACGACACGTCCCGCGCGCCGATCTGCAGCGGCACGACGAAGTTCATCAGGCCGGTCACGAAAGGCATCGCCACGAAGAAGATCATGATGACGCCATGCGCCGTGAAGACCTGGTCGTAGTGATGCGCGTTCAGATAGCCCTCCGAGCCCCCAAAGGCCCAGACCTGCTGCAGCCGCATCATCACCGCATCGGCAAAGCCGCGCACGAACATGATGAGGCCGAGGATCATGTACATGATCCCGATCTTCTTGTGGTCCACGCTGGTGAACCACTCTTTCCAGAGATAGCCCCACAGGCGGAAATAGGTCAGCAGCCCCAGAAGCCCGATGCCGCCCAGGGCCACGACGACGAAGGTCGCCATGACGATGGGCTCTTTGGGGATCGCATCCCAGGTCAGCCGGCCCAAAAGCAGGCTCGTTTCAACTTGATCGACAGCCATCTTTGCCTCAGAGGTCCGAAGGAGAAATGGGAAGCGCGGCCAGGGGGTTGGGCGCACCGGGAGCCGCCAGGCCATGGCCCAGAAGCGGCAGGATCGAGGGCAGGGCCGCGGCCTTGGGCAGCTTGGCCGCCTCCAACTCGTCCAGCGAGCAGGCGCCGGTGACGAAGCCCGCGGGCATCAGCGCAGGGTTGGCCGAGGCCAGCGCCAAGGGCGTCGCCACCCCCGTGCCGCCCTTGGCATCCAGCGCCATCATCTGGCTCTGGCACATCTTGCCCTCGATGACGCAGCGGTTGACGGCGCGGGCGAACAGGCCCTGCTCGACGCTGCCGAAATAGGCGGGCGGGTTGTTCTCGGACTTCTCCGCAAGCTTCAGATAGGCCGCGCGGTCCAGAAGGGGCGCGGTCTTCGCTGCCGCCACCCAATCGGCAAAGCCCTTGTCATCCACCGCATGGACCTTGAAGCGCATCCCCGAAAAGCCCGCGCCCGAGTAATGCGACGACAGGCCCTGGAACTCGCCCTTGTGGTCGAAGAGCCCGTTGATCTGGGTCTCCATCCCCGGCATCGTATAGATCATCCCGGCCATGGCGGGGATGTAGAAGGCGTTCATCACCGTGTCGGAGGTCAGGCGGAACTGCACCGGGCGCCCGATGGGCAGGGCCAGGTCGTTGACCGAGGCCACGCCCTCTTCGGGCAGGATGAAGAGCCATTTCCAGTCCAGCGAGACGACCTCGACCTGCAGCGGCTTCACGCCCTCCAGGCTTTGGCCGGTGCCGGTCTTGGCCAAGGGCCGCCAGGGGTCGGTCAGGTGGGTGCCGACCCAGGTCATGGCGCCCAAAGAGATGATGATGAAGAGCGGCGCGGCCCAGATCACCAGCTCCAGCTTGGTCGAATGGTCCCAATCCGGGCGGTAGTCGGCCGTCTTGTTGCCGGCGCGGTAATACCAGCCGAACCAGATGGTCAGCGCCATCACCGGCAGGATGATCAACAGCATCAGCAGGGTCGAAGAGATCAGCAGGTCTTTCTGCTGTGCGGCGACGGGGCCGGCGGGGTCCAGCACTTCGGACTTGCAGCCCGCCAGCGCGAGGGTCACGAGCGCCAGGCCCAGACCTTTCAATTTGAATGACATTCCGTTTACCTGGATAGGGTTCGCTGTTCGCCTGGTGCCGACCTAGCCCGGATCATGCTGCAATGGCATTGGACAATTTGCCCAATCCCGCTGCAGCGCGGCAAAAGGCAGAAGGGGCGCGGGCGGGGCAGCCCTGCCGCCGATGGAGAGAACCGCGTGACCGACATCACAAATCATTCAGCCCCCTCGCCAGAGGCACACCAAGGCGTGCCCCATGACGTGCGCCCCTCCGACATCGCCGTGGGGGTGATCCTCGGGCGCTCGTCCGAGTTCTTCGACTTCTTCGTCTTTGCCATCGCCTCGGTGATCGTCTTCCCGGGGCTGCTGTTTCCCTTCCTGAAGCCGCTGGACGCCACGCTCTGGAGCTTTGCGATCTTCTCGCTGGCCTTCGTGGCGCGGCCGCTCGGGACGGTGATCTTCACCGCCATCGACCAGGCCTTCGGCAAGAACGTCAAGCTGGTGGTGGCGCTCTTCCTGCTGGGGTCGTCGACCGTCGCCATGGGGCTTTTGCCTGCCTATGCCGATGCGGGGATCTGGTCGGCGGTGCTCTTGGCGATCCTGCGGGTGGGGCAGGGGATCGCGCTCGGCGGGTCGTGGGACGGGTTGCCCTCGCTTTTGAACATCCACGCGCCCGAGGGTCGCAAGGGGTTCTATGCCATGGTGCCGCAGCTGGGCGCGCCGGTCGGGCTGATCGTCGCGGCCTTGCTCTTCGCCTATCTGATCGACGCGCTTCCTGCCGCCGATTTCCTCAGCTGGGGCTGGCGTTACCCGTTCTTCGTGGCCTTTGCCATCAACGTCGTGGCGCTCTTTGCCCGGCTGCGCATCGTGGTCTCGCCGGAATACCAGGCGATGTATGAAAGCCGCGACCTGGAGCCCACGCCGATCCTTCCCACCATCCGCGCCGAAGGCCGCGGCATCCTGCTCGGCGCCTTCGCGCCCCTGGCGAGCTTTGCGCTCTTCCACATCGTCACCGTCTTCCCGCTGTCTTGGGTCTTCCTCTACACCCCCGAAAGCCCGGTGCGCTTCCTGATGCTGGAGAGCCTGGCCGCCGTCGTGGGGCTTGGAGCCATCGTGGCTTCGGCCTGGCTGGCCGACCGCTTCGGGCGCCGCTCGCTGCTCTTCTGGGGGGGCGCGGGGATCGGGGTCTTCTCGCTTTTGGCGCCGGTCCTGCTGAATGCCGGGGCGGTGGGCGAGACGATCTTCCTGGTCTACGGCTTCGGCATCCTGGGGCTGAACTTCGGGCAAAGCTCGGGCGCCATCGCCTCGCTGTTCGCCCCTGGGCGGCGCTATACCGCCTCGGCGCTGGTCTCGGACCTCGCCTGGCTGCTCGGCGCCGGTTTCGCGCCGCTGGCCGCGCTGATGCTGTCCTCGACCTTCGGGCTCTTTGCCTCGGGGCTTTACCTGCTGTCGGGCGCGGTCTGCACCATGCTCGCCCTGCATTTCGCCCGTATCCTCGAAGCACGCCGCGACTGATTTTCACGGCGTTCCAAGACCTTGCGGCCCGAAGCTCAGGCTCGGGCCGCTCGCCTTATGGTAAAGTAAGATTATTCTCGATTCACGCTGCGCGGTAGGCTAGGCTGAACAAATGTTGCATGTTCTGCCCGAGCGATGAACACGTCTCGTCCCCTTGCCTCGGCCCGGACGCCTCCGCTGGCCGCCTCGACCGAGGGGAGCGAGTGCCGTTCGAGCCTCCGCACCCCCGCCGCCCCCGCGACTCGCATCGGCCCGCCCCACCCCCCGCCGCCCCCCGCTCTCTCCGCCCCCCGCCC
>CAMFIX010000389.1 GCA_945952425.1 uncultured Pseudorhodobacter sp.
CGTGCAGTCCGATACCGTGGCGCAAGGCTTCGGCTCGCTTGGCCTGATGACCTCGGTCCTGATGACGCCCGATGGCAAGATCGTCGAGGCCGAGGCCGCCCATGGCACGGTGACGCGGCACTACCGCCAGCACCAGAAGGGCCAGCAGACCTCGACCAACTCCATCGCCTCGATCTTTGCCTGGACGGGCGGGCTGAAGCACCGCGCGAAACTGGACAGCAACGAACAGCTGCTGCGCTTTGCGACCACGCTGGAGAAGGTGACGGTTCAGTCGGTCGAAGACGGCTGGATGACCAAGGATCTGGCGCTTCTGGTCGGCCCCGATCAGAAATGGCTGACCACGATGGGCTACCTGGAGAAGGTGGACGAGTACCTGAACAAGGCGCTCGCCGGGTAACGCTACCGAAGCAAAAGAGGCGCGACCCTCCCAGGCCGCGCCTCTTGCGTCTTTCATACTGGCCCAAATATCCCACGGGGAGGTCTGGAGGGGTGTGAAACCCCTCCAGCGCTGTCCATCCGTGGCGCCCTTACCGCTTGCGCTTCATCGCCCCCAGCGCGCCCAAGCCCGCCAGCATCAGCACCCCCGCCGCCGGCAGCGGCACCGAGGGGACCGTGTTGGTCACGGTGAACATCGCATCGTTGTAATCGTGGTCGCCGCCGCCATAGATGTCTTCGAACCCGACCTTGGTATAGCCGTCGAAGGCCTCCACCGCGGCATGGGCCAGCCCGTCGGGATTGCCCGCCCCGTTGCCCGTCGCATAGGTCCGCCCGCCGTCGCTGAGCACTTTCAGCACGAAGGTCAGCACGTCGCCCGTATTGAACGACCCCAGCGCCACTGTCGCGCCGGTCGAGGTCAGATGGTTCTGGAACAGCAGCGTCGCCCCGAACCAGATTTCGCTGTCATAGCCCGCATCCGACCCGTCGAAAATCGCCGAAACCGCGCCATCCGAGGCCACGACCACATCCGCGCCGACGATGGGCACCGCCGCCGCAGGCGCCGCCAGAAGGCCCAAGGCCAGGGCAGCCGTCAAAACTCGCTTCATTGTTACACCCCAAAACACACCACCCCCAACGGGGCAGGGACGGAATATGGCATTTTTCGGGCATTTTTCCTATCTGGCCTTTTCGGCAGTTTTTCCGCTTGCGCGTGATATCGCCGCAACAACCGCCCCATGGCCCCGGAATCGTTTCCCCCCTTACCACAATCGCCCGCCGCACACGGCGATGTGATTCGCCATGCCCCTCTGGCCTTTCGTCGGCAAACCCTGTAAGGCGCTCGCAACCGCAGCATCACTTGAAAGCAGGCCCCCCGATGGAGCTTCGCAACATCGCGATCATCGCGCACGTTGACCATGGCAAGACCACCCTCGTCGACGAGCTTCTGAAACAATCCGGCGCCTTCCGCGAGGGGCAGCAGGTCTCCGAACGCGCGATGGACAGCAACGACATCGAACGCGAACGCGGGATCACGATCCTGGCGAAATGCACCTCCGTCGAACATGACGGCGTGCGCATCAACATCGTCGACACCCCCGGCCACGCCGATTTCGGCGGCGAGGTCGAACGCATCCTCTCGATGGTGGACGGCGTCTGCCTGCTGGTCGATGCCGCCGAGGGCCCGATGCCGCAGACCAAATTCGTGCTGGCCAAGGCCCTGGCGCTGAACCTGCGGCCCATCGTGGTGCTGAACAAGGTGGACAAGCCCGATGCCGAACCCGACCGCGCGCTGAACGAGGTCTTCGACCTTTTTGCCAACCTCGGCGCCTCGGATGCGCAGCTGGACTTCCCGCATGTCTATGCCTCGGGCCGCGCCGGTTGGGCCGATGCGGAACTCGACGGGCCGCGCCAGAACCTGAACGCGCTTTTCGATCTGATCGTGCGCCATGTCCCCTCGCCCAAGCAGCAAGCCCGCGCGGCCGAGCCCTTCCAGATGCTGGCCACGACCCTGTCGGCCGACCCGTTTATCGGCCGCATCCTGACGGGGCGCGTGGAATCCGGCACGCTGAAGGCCGGAACGACGCTGAAGGCGCTGACCCGCGACGGCGAGCGGATCGAGCAGTTCCGCGTCTCGAAAATCCTGGCTTTCCGCGGCTTGTCGCAACAGCCGATCGAAGAGGCGGTTGCGGGCGATATCGTCACCATCGCGGGCATGACCAAGGCGACCGTCGCCGATACGCTCTGCGACCTGTCGCTGGACACCGCCCTGCCCGCCCAACCCATCGACCCGCCGACCATCACCGTGACCTTCGGCATCAATGACTCGCCCTTGGCGGGCCGCGACGGCAACAAGGTGCAGTCGCGCGTCATCCGCGACCGGCTGATGAAAGAGGCCGAAGTCAACGTCGCCATCAAGATCGCCGACACCCCCGGCGGCGAGGCTTTCGAAGTCTCGGGCCGCGGCGAATTGCAGATGGGCGTGCTGATCGAGAACATGCGCCGCGAGGGGTTCGAACTGTCGATCTCCCGCCCCCGCGTCATCATGAAAGACGTGGACGGCGTGCGGCACGAGCCGGTCGAAGAGGTCATCGTCGATGTGGATGACGAATATTCGGGCGCCGTCATCGACAAGCTGACCGGCGAGCGCAAGGGCGACCTCGTGGAGATGAAGCCCGCGGGCGTCGGCAAGACCCGGATCATCGCCCATGTGCCCTCGCGCGGGCTGATCGGCTATCAGGGCCAGTTCCTGACCGACACCCGCGGCACCGGGGTGCTGAACCGCATCTTCCACGGCTGGGTGCCGCACAAGGGCCCGATCCAGGGCCGCCGTCAGGGCGTGCTGATCTCGATGGAGAACGGCATCTCGGTCGCCTATGCGCTGTGGAACCTCGAAGAGCGCGGGAAGCTCTTCATCGGGCCGCAGGAAAACGTCTATGTCGGCATGCTCCTTGGCGAGCACAGCCGCGACAACGACCTGGAGGTCAATCCCCTCAAAGGCAAGAAGCTGACCAACGTCCGCGCCTCGGGCACGGATGAGGCCGTCCGCCTGACGCCTTTCGTGCGCATGTCGCTGGAAGAGGCCATCGCCTATATCGACGACGACGAGCTGGTGGAAGTGACGCCCAAGGTCATCCGGTTGCGCAAGCGCCTGTTGGACCCTAACGAGCGCAAGCGCGAGAGCCGGAAAGAGTAAGCTCCAAATCCCTTGAGTATTTGGGCAAGTATGAAATCAGGGGCGGCTTTTCGGGGCCGCCCTTGTTCTTTGGCCGGGGTGCCCGCGGCTATGTTGCAAGGGAGTATTTGGGTCAATGTGAAAGGGCATAGGCGCCGCGTATGGTGCCTGCTGCTCCAACGGTCCGAACCTCGGAAACGCGGCCTGTCTCTTTCACATCGCCCCAAATACTCAGGGGTTGCGTCCCCAGATCGACAAATCGTTCACGCGCGTGAGGAGTGTGCCCTTCGCTGTCAGGCCGCCTCCGCGCAGCGGCAGGGCCAGAAGGGCTCCACCGTCACCTCGGCGCCTTGGAAGGTGCAGAACGAGGCCGGGGCGATCTCGGTCCAGTCGCCCTGATCGTCTTCCAGCGGTTCGGAGACCACGGCCATGCCCTGGCGGCTGTCGCTGTAGCGGTAGTAAAGCGAGGGCGCCTTGTCGTCGGTTGCATACCTTACGGCGTAAAGCCGCTGCCCGTCCGACAGCGCCGCCGTCATCCGCAGATGCGGCATCGTCCCCTTGGCGCGCGCCAGTTTG
>CAMFIX010000390.1 GCA_945952425.1 uncultured Pseudorhodobacter sp.
GGCTAGGGCGTTGACATGTTGGTACGGCTCGCCAAGTACATAGGTGTTCGTCTGGGTGTTGCCGTGCAGGTGCCAGGGGAAGACGCGCATGTAATCGCGCCGGTCTCCGCCGCGGAGATCGTCGAACAGCAGGAACGGATCGGTCTTCGACGTCTCGCCGAAGCCGAAGGCGCGGTGCAGGCGCACGCCGGCGCCCTCCATCGTCGGGCGGGCGGTGGTGGTGTTGGTGACGGGACGGATCGACATCTGGCCTCCTTCGGGGGCTTTCCCCTTTGCATGGGCCAAAGATAGGGCCCGGGCGCCCCTCGCGCCAGAGCGCCGAACCCTAGGCCTGCGCCGGGTCTTGGTGCGCAAATGCACAAAACCGCCCCGAAAGGCGGTTTTGAAGGGCCGAGACGACGCCGGCTCAGGTAAAGGTGCAGGGCACGTTGTCCATCGGGATGCAGGTCAGGAAGCGCGGCCGGGTCACGATGAATTCGGTGAAGGTCTGCGGCGGCAGGCCCACGTCGAAGGCCGGCGTATAGGGCACCTTCACCTCGACGATCACGACCGAATCGCCCGCCGCCATCGTGGGGATCTGCGCGATATAGCCCTGCATCGTCGTCGTGGTCTGGGCCGGCAGCGCCAGCGCATTGCTGGTGCGCGACCATTGCACCTCGAAGCGCTTGTTCGTCGCGCTCCAGTTCACCGAGGTCACCCGGATCGCATTGGATTTGTTCTCATCGCCGACCAGGTAGTCGAAGAGGCTCTTCATCCCCGTCACATAGGCATTGGTCACCCCGGTCTGCTGGCGCGACAGCACGTCCGACAGGGTATAGCCTGCCTTCTGCACCGTGTTCATCTCGCGGAAGGCATCCCAATAAACGAAGAGCCCGATGAAGGCCCAGATCAAGAGCGGCAGGACGATGACGCCCTCGGCCACGACCGAGCCGTCTTCGCGCCGTGCGAAGCGGGTGAAAGGATGGCGCAGGCGGCGAATGAAACGCGACATATGACCCCTCCTCAGCTGGGTTCGACGACAAAGGCCGACCGGGCGACCAGGGCGTAATTGTGCAGCTCGTCCTGCGGCAGGTTCAGCGCCAACCCCATCCCCGGGAAGATCGCGGGCAGCGAGACGCAGACCCGCACCAGCATCAGGTCGTTGTCGGTGCCGACATTCAGCGCGACCACGGGTTCGGCCTCGTCGTCGCTGTTCACGCAGGTCGGGGGCGGGGTCGGGATCGACCAGTTCGTCGTGCTGATCCGGTCCAGCTGCACCGTGATGTTGCTGCTGCAATCGCCGAAGATGATCGTGCGGCGGCAGATCTCGTCCTTCAGCACGGCATTGGTGACCTTGGGGTAATGCCCCAGGCGCAGCTCGCGCATCGTCACATCGACGGCATGCTCCAGCAGGATCGAGCGTGTCATCAACAGGCCGCATTCGAAAGCCGACATGAAGACGGCCAGCAGGACCGGCACCATCAGGACGAATTCCATCGCCGCGACGCCATCCTCGCGGCGCCAGAGCTGGGCCAGACGGCGGCGGAACTTGGGGAAAAGCGCACTCATTGGGTCAACCTCAACTGGCTGATGTTGTTGGCGATGGCAGAGAAGGCCGAGGCGATCTGCAGGCCGGTCGCGTTGAAGTAATGGGCGGGCGAGGTCGCGCAATTGGCGATCTGGGTCTGGCCGTTGGCAGGCGCCTCGAAGGCGATGCCGTAGATCAGCACGCCTTGCGCCTTGGCGAGCGTGCAGACCGATTGCAGCTGCCCGTCCATCGTGGTCGTGGCGGTCTGGCTGCGGAACGTGTTCGTCCAGTTGGTGATCGAGCCGCCGACGATGTTGTAATAGAAGGTCTTGGCCACGTATTGCAGGTTGTAGGTCGCCCAGACCTGCGGCCAGGTCCAGTTCGTCACGTTCAAAAGCGCGAGGTTCGTCACCCCCGTCGGGTCATAGCAGGTGCCCGCGACCGGCGAGGCGCCGTTCCAGGGCTGCTGCTGCCAGACCGCGGATTTGGAGCCCGAGGCGAAAACGTAATAGGGCTTGGAGTTGCAGATCGTCGTCAGGTTGGTGTTGTCGACCTTGCTGGCCTGAAAGACCGACATGCGCCCGTCGGTCGCCTGCCAGATGGTCGAGGGACCGGATTTGTAATTGGTGTTGTTCGGGCTGGCGCTGGTGTTCATCCGCTCTTCCGCGAAATGCTCGCCGTCGGTCATCAGAACGACGACCTTCATCGCATCTTCGTGGTCATAGGACAGCGGCCGCCCGGCCATGGTCGCGGGCATCAGCCCGGCCACCATATATTCGTTGTAAAGCCCCTGCATCGACGGGTCCATCAGGGCCATGCCCCATTTCAGCCCGGCGTTGATCGAGGTCGCGCCCACCGCCTGCAGCCCGTCGATATAGCCCTGCAGCGTCGCGATATCCTGGATCGGCATACGCACGATATTGGCGTTCGAGGTGATGGCCGGTGCGCTCGGGCACCATTTGTTGGTTTCGGTCGGCGCGGTCGTGCCGCTGCCGGTGTAGGTGTCGGCATTGGCGGTCTGGGTCAGCGGATCGGTCCGCGAGATCGTCAGGCTGGTATAGGTCGAGGCCGGAAGATCGACGCACCAGCGGTCGGTCGTGCCGTTCTGATCGACGATGTTGAACTTCGACGCCAGCACCGGCCCCAGGTTCACCTGACCGTTGAAGGGCACGATGCCGATGGAGATCTTGTGTTCGACGTCATTGGTCAGCACGGTCGAGACGAAGCTCTTGGCCGCGGCCTTCAGGTTGACCAGCTTGGAATTGCCCTTCATCGAGCCCGACACGTCGAGCACCAGCATGATCTCGACATTGTTGATGCGCTGCTCGGCCGTGGAATGGCCGGCGGCATCCAGCTTGTCGATCTCCATCATGTGCAGGAACAGCGGGTTGGTGTCCGAGACGGCCGAGGCATCGACGTTGCGGAAGTTCAGCCCCTGCGTCACCTGCACCGATTTCAGCGTGTCCAGGATGCCCGCCTTCAGGAAGTAGTCCCGGACCACGGCGGTCGGGTCTTTCTTCTGGGTCAGCGAGGCCGCGGCCAGGGTGGAGCGGTCGAGCGTGTTCTGCAGCTCGGTCCGCCGCGCCTCGTAGCGCATCACATCCACGGCAACGCCGCCGATCATGATCATCAGGACAAGCATCACCAGGCCGAAGACGACGAGAGAGCCCTCGTCGCAACGCTTGAACTCGGTGAGGGCGGCGCGAATTCTGCTGGCGCTGCCGTTCTTTGCAAATGGTGCCTTCGACATGATCGTATCCCATGGCTGCCGGGATCGCTTCGAATCCCGCAATGGCCGGCCCAATCCGACCTCGTCACCATCGTTTTCCCTTTGGGCGGAAATGTGGCGCGAAACAGGGCAAGTTTGCGGCGGTTGCACGGGGTTTGTGGCAAGGCGGCACTGCGGCCGCCGCGCCGTCTTACTGCGTCAGGCGCAGCGAAGAGAGGTTGGCCGCGATGGTCTGGAAGACGGTGCGGATCGTGTTGCGGTCGGCGATGAACGTATGCTCGACCCCGGCGCAGGCGGTGATGACCTCGTTGCCGTGCTGGGGCGCCTCGACCGTGATGCCGTAAAGCTGCACGCCGTTCGCCTTGGCCTGGTTGCAGGTCACCTGCAGCGAGGCATCCATCGCATTGACCGCCGAATTGGCATCCGGCCCGGCATAGTAGGATTGC
>CAMFIX010000391.1 GCA_945952425.1 uncultured Pseudorhodobacter sp.
CGCCCGAGGTGTTCAGGAAGACCACCTCCGGCACCTCTCCCGTCCCCCGCGGCAGCAGCACCTTGGCCGAGCCCTGCTGGCCCAGATCCCTCAGCCGCCCATCCCGGAAAGCGACGAAAGCCCGCCCTTGGGCGCGCTGCAGGTCGGAAGGAGGAAGCGTGTCGAACATGCCCCCATGCTGATCCGCCCGCGCCGCCCGGGCCAGAGTCGCGATGTGGCCGCGCCGCTTTCCCGCCCAAACCGCCCGCATTTCAGGCAGTCAGCCTCTCAACGCTCAAAAAACAAGCGACTCCTGCTTGCCCCCAAAGAAAAAACCGCGCCCCTGTCGAGGCGCGGCAAGGTCAGGCATATCGGGCCTGTCGAGACGTCAGGCCCCGGCCATGGTCGCTCCGGGATAGAAGGGCAGGCTGCGCACGCGGGTGCCGGTCAGCTTGGCCCAGGCATTGGCGATGGCGGGCGCCACGCAGGGCACGCCGGTCTCGCCCACCCCGCCCGGCGCCGCGGTCGAGGCGACGATGCTGACCGCCACCTCCGGCATCTCGTTCATGCGGGCCAGCTTGTAATGGTTGAAGTTCTGCGCCTGCGGTTTGCCGTTCACGAAACCCATCTGCCCCCACAGCGTCGCCGACATGCCATGAGCGACGCCGCCCTGGATCTGCGCCTCGATCGAGCCCGGGTTGACCGCCACCCCGCAGTCGATGGCGCACCAGACCTTGCGCACCACCAGCTTGCCCCCGACATTGGCCACATCCGCCGCCATGGCGATATAGCTGCCAAACCCCGACAGATAAGCCATCCCGCGCCCCAGCCCAGGCCCCGGGCCTGCCGCCCAGTTGGTCAAGGTCTCCAGCGCGGTCAGAACCCCCGTGGTGCGGGCATCGCTGGACAGGCTCTTGCGGAACTCCATCGGATCGCGCCCGGCCAAGAGCGCCAGCTCGTCCACCGCGCTTTCCACGGCGAAAGTGTTGTAACTCTCCCCGACCGAGCGCCAATAGCCCAGGCGTACCTCGCAAGGGTCCAGCGGCACATATTCGATCCGCCGCGCGCCCATCTTGTAGGGGATCGCCACGGCCCCCGACACCGCCCCGGTGTCCTCGGGGTTGTTGGAACTGACCTGGCCCCGCTGCAGCCCGATGGAGGGCGAGACATTGCGATAGACGAAGGCGCCGATCCCGCCCTTGGCGTTCAGGCTGGCCTGCACCCGGATCAGGGCCGAGGGGCGGTAATAGTCGTTCTTGAAATCCTCCTCCCGGCTCCAGGTCAGCTTGACCGGCACGCCGGAGAGCTTGGAGAGGGTGATCGCCTCGGCGACGTAGTCGGTCTCGAACTTGCGCCCCAAGCCTCCGCCCATCAGCATGCTGTGCACGGTGATCGCCTCGGGGGGCAAGCCGGTGATGCCCTGCGCGAGCGGGATGATGAACTGCTGTCCCTGCGTCGGCGCCCAGATCTCGCAGGAGGAGGCGGTGACGCTGGCGGTGCAGTTCATCACCTCCATCGTCGCATGGGCCAGGAAGGGCAGGGAATAGGTCGCGTCGATCTTCTGCGCCTTGGGGCCGATGACGGGGTTGCCCACCAGCTCGGCCACATAGGTCGTGGCGGTGGTCGAGGTGACGAGCGCGCTGGCATGGGCGGCCAGGGCCGTCGTGTCGGCATTGGCGGGGGTGGCGGGAAGATCCCAGGTGACCTTGTTCGCCGCGGCCTTTGCGCCCTGGATCGCCGACCATGTGTCCGAGGCCAGAACCCCGACCGCGGTGCCGAGGTTATAGAGCGTATAGCCTCCGCTCGACGCCGGCATCGACTTGACCTTGGCGCCCTGCACCGGGCCATGGACGGTCGAGCCGAACTTCATCCCCGGCACTTTCACATCCAGCCCGAAGACGGCCGAACCGTCGGTCTTCGACGGCAGGTCCAGCCGGTTGACCGTCTGGCCGATCACCCGTTTCGTGCCAAGCCAGGGCGTGCCGGTCGCGGGCGTCATCCCCGCCGCCGTGGCGATCACGTCGGAAAACAGCACGGTCTTCGCGCCCTGCTTCAGCTTGCCGCCCTGGATCGCCACCCAGGTGCCGCCATATTGCTGATGCGCCGCCGCGATCAGCGTCGCCCGCGCATCCGCCGCAGCCTGGCGGAGCGGCGCATACCACCCCCGGGTCGAGGTCGACCCGCCGGTCAGCTGCCAGCCGAACAGCGGATTGCCATAGGGGTTCGGCCATTGCGTGGTGGCCGGGGCATGTTCGGCGCGCACCTGCGTCCAGTCCAGCCGCAGCTCCTCGGCCACCAGCTGGGCGAGGCCGGTCAGGATGCCCTGCCCCATCTCCGAAGCGCCCGAAACGAGCGTCACCGTATTGTCGGCCCCGATCTTCAGATAGGCGCCGATCGCACCGGCGCCCGCCGCAGCCGCCGCCTCGGTCGCGGGGAGCACCAGGGGAATGACCAGCGCCGCCGCCCCGGTCTTCAGCAGGTCGCGCCGGGTCGGGACGGCGCCGTCATGGTCCAGGTCTTTCATCGCCGCCCCCCTCACAAGGTCTTCGCGGCGTCTTTGATGCGGGCATAGGTGCCGCAGACGCAAAGGTTGTCGAGTTCGGGGATGATGTCGGCGCCCTTGTGGCCCGCCTTCATCGCGCCGGTCGTGGCCATCAGCATGCCCGACTGGCAAAAGCCGCATTGCGGCACCTGATGCGCGACCCAGGCCGCCTGGGCCCGCGCGCCCTCCGGATCGGTCGCCAGCCCCTCGACCGTCATGATCTTGCGGCTCGCGGCCTCTTGCACGCTCATGTCGCAGGACCGTTCGGGGTTGCCGTTCACCAGCACCGTGCAGGCGCCGCAAATCTCGATGCCGCAACCGTACTTCGTGCCGGTCAGGCCAAGGTAATCGCGCAAGACCCACAGAAGCGGGATCTCGGCCGAGGGCACGGTGACGGTATGGGCCTGTCCGTTCACATCCAGGGTATAGGTGGGCATGGTCGTCCCTTTCATGAGCGCGGCCTTGGGGGGGAGGGGGATGGCCGCCGGTCACGAGAAGCTTACCCGGGGCCGGGGCCGGAGGTCTTGTAAAATTCTATGGAATATCATAATCTTGTGGCTGAACGATGCGACGCAGATGCCGCCTAGACCGAAAGTTTAGGCGCCTCGGCTTGCAGGTTTAGGCGACAAGCAGCAGCGCCAGGATCAGCCAGGGCGCAAGATGCGCGCCGAAGGGGATGGCGCGGGCCCTGGTGCTCAGCGCATGGGCCAGGCCGCTCAGCGTTGCGGCCAGCAGCCAGCCGGGCAGCGCGGTCCAGGGCAGCCAGGCCGCGGCGGCGGCGATCAGCTTGATGTCGCCGCCCCCCATCCCCTCGCGCCCCTTCAGCCGCCGAAAGGCCCACCGCAGCGCCTCCGTCGCGACGAAGACCCCCAACATCGTAATCCCCCGGGCGGCGACCGCACCCGCCAGCGCCGCATCGGCCAGCCCGATCAGCCCGAGCGCCAGGTTCAAGAGGTCGGGAATCTTGCGGTGCCGCAGGTCGATCAGCGCGATGGCCAGGCAAAGCGCGGCGCCAAGGCCAAGGAGCAGGCTGCGCGCAAGGCCCTGCCCCATCGCATCCAGCCCCGCGACCGCCCCTCCCACCCCCGCCATCGCCCAGCGGTCGGACGGCGAGAGCCAGCCCGCGATCTGCCCAAGAGAAATGCGCCGCGTCATGGCG
>CAMFIX010000392.1 GCA_945952425.1 uncultured Pseudorhodobacter sp.
GCCGTGCGCCGATCGCGGGCGACCGCGAGCTGTTGTTGCAGGCGCTGGTCAACCTGGTGGACAATGCGCTGCGCCACGCGCCCCCGGGCGAGATCGCGGTCGAGGTCTCCACCGAGGGCGCGCAGGCGGTGATCGCCATCTGCGACCGCGGCCCCGGCATTCCCGCCGCCGACCGCGCCCGGGCGCTGGAGCGTTTCGTGCGGCTCGATCCCAGCCGGACGCGGCCCGGCACGGGGCTCGGGCTTGCCATGGTGGCCTCTATCGCCGCCCTGCATCACGGCAGGCTGGAGCTTTGCGACAACGCCCCGGGCCTGCGCGCCCGGCTGGTCCTGCCGCTGGCGCCCTAGCCCGCGCGGAAGGCAGCCGGGTCGATGCCATGCCGCGCCAGCTTGTCGTAAAGCGTCTTGCGCGGCAGGCCGAGGTCGTCCATCGCGCGGCTGACCGAGCCGCGGCTGGCGGCAAGCGCGGCGCGCAGGAGCTCGGCCTCATAGGCGGCGACCTTGTCTGAGAGGGTGCCGCCCGGGGGTGCGGCACCCGGCGAGGCGGTCAGGCCAAGGGCGACGGCCTCGGCGAATTGCTGCAACTCGCGCAGGTTGCCGGGCCAGTCATGGGTCGTCAGCCGGGCCAGCGTCGGCGCCGCCAGCTGCGGCAGGGGCAGGTTCATCCGGCGGCAGGACGACAAGAGCAGGCGGCGGAAGAGCGGCGCCACATCCTCGCGCCGGGCGACCAGCGGCGGGACGGCGATCACGATCCCCGACAGCCGGTACAGCAGATCGGGCCGGAAGGCGCCCGATTGCGCCAGGCTGGCAAGGTCGCTGGCGCTGGAGGCCAGAAGCCGCAGGTCCAGCGGCCGGGCGGCGGCGGCCCCGGCGGGCGTAAAGCTGCCCGCCCCCAAAAGCGCCACCAGCCGCACCTGGATCGCATCGGGCAAAAGGTCGATCCGGTCCAGGAACAACGTCCCGCGCTGCGCCTTTTCCAAGAGCCCCGGCAGGCGGCCCTCGCGCGGCGAGGTCAGGCCGAAGAAATCCGCCTCGAACCGGGCGGGGTCCAAAGCGGGGCAGACGACATGCACGAAGGGCCGGGCGCGGCGGCTGCCCTGGCGGTGAAGCGCGCGGGCCACGGCCTCTTTGCCGACGCCGGTCGGACCCTGGACCAGGGCATCCACCCCCGCCTCGGCCACCCGGGCGATGGTCTGGCGCAGATGGGTCATGGCAGGGCTGTCGCCGGACAGTTCGGGCTCTTCGGGGTCTGGGGCGCGGGCGGCGCGGAGTGCGCGGTTCTCCATCACCAGGGCGCGGGCTTGGGCGGCCCGGCGCAGCGCCGCGGTCAGGGCGTCAGAGCCCACGGGCTTGGTCAGGAAATCCCAGGCCCCGGCCTTCAGCGCCGCCACCGCCATGGGCACATCGCCATGGCCCGTCAGCAGGATCACCGGCAGGTCGGGGTCCAGGGCCTGGACGCGGCGGTGCAGCTCGAACCCGTCCATCCCGGGCATCCGCACATCCGAGAGGATCACGCCGGGGTAATCCGCCGTCAGCCCCTCCAGCGCGCGGGCGGGGTGGTCGAAGGGCTCGGGGCGGAAGCCCGCGATGCGCAGGGCCTGGGCCTGGGCGGCCAGAAGGTCGGTGTCGTCGTCAATCAGGCGCACAAGTGTCATCGCGGCAGGCTCAGGCGGAAGGTGGCGCCCTGGGGCCCGGGCTCATGCGTCAGGCTGCCGCCGAAGTCGCGCAGGATGTCCTGCGCGATCACGAGGCCAAGGCCGAGGCCGCCGGGCTTGGAGGTCGCGAAGGGTGTGAAAAGCTGCGCCGCGATCTGGGGCGGCAGGCCGGGGCCGTTGTCGGCAACGGTCAGCTCGTAGGTCGTGGGGGTTTCGTGAAAGCCTATCGCGATGCGGGCGCCGGGCTGGCCCGCAAGCGCCTCTTGCGCGTTCTGGATCAGGTTGACGAGGACTTGCTCCAGCCGCACGCCCTCGACCCGGACGAGGGTGGTTTCGGGGATGTCGGGCAGCGCGATCTCGGCCCCCTCGGCGCGGCGGCGGCTGGCGGTCAGCAGAACCGAGGCCTCGAGCACCTCGCGCAGGCTGACGGGGCGGATTTCGCCGGTGGCCTTGCGGGCAAAGCCGCGGAGTTCCGTGGTGATCTGGCCGATCCGCTCGCTCATTCGGACGATCGAGGCGAGGTTGTCGGCCACATCCTTCGGCCCCCGCTTGGGCATCAGGGCCAGCGCGTTTTCGGCCAGAAGGCGGATGGTGGCGAGCGGCTGGTTGACCTCATGCGCCAGGCCTGCCGTCACCTGGCCGAGCGTCGCCAGCTTGTTGGCCTGAACGAGGTCGGCCTGCATCCCCGCCAGCCGCTGCTCGGCGCGGCGGCGCTCTTCCATCTCGTCCTGCAGGTCGCGGGTGCGCTCGGCCACGGCGGCCTCCAGCGCGGCGCGGCTTGCGGCCTCGGCCTCCATGCGGGCGCGGGCGCGCAGGCGGGCGCGCAGCAGGCGGTCCAGCCCGAGGGCCGCCATGAAGAGAAGCGTCCCCGCGATTCCGCCCGCCGCAAGCGCCTGTTGCAGGGCGGGTGCGGTCGGCACGGCATGGGTCAGCGTCCAGCCCGGCGGGCCCGCGGGCAGGCTGACCGCCAGGCGCCCCGGCCCGGGGTCCGGCAAGGGCGCGAACCGCGCCCCCGGGTCGGAGGAGATCACCACCGCCCCCGTCCCATCCGTCACCCAGGTCTGATCGGGGACCTCTGCCCAGGCGGCCTCCAACCCGTCGAACTCGACCTTGACCACGACCACTCCGGCGCGGTCCACCGCATGCGACAGATACAGCCCCGGCCGATGGCTGACCGTGCCAAGCGCGAATTGCAGCGCGGTCCCGTCGCGCAAAGCCTCGGTGAAATAGCTGCGGAAGGCATAGTTGGCGCCGACGAAACTGTCGGGCAGATCCCAGTTCGAGGCCGCAATCGCCGTCCCCCCGGCGTCGAGCAGATAGATCACCGCCCCCGCCGTCTCCGCCCGCAGCCGGTCCAGCTTGGCCGAGACAGCCTCGTGCCCGGTCAGCCCGCCCCTGGCCAGGGCCGCGCGCACCGTGTCGTCGTCGGCCAGGATCGCCACCACGGCGCGCTGCTGCGAGAGGGTGCTTTGCAACACCTGCACCCGCGCCCCGGCGGCGGCCATGGCCTCGGCTTGCAGCCGGGTCAGGGCGGCATCCCGGGCGAGGATCGCGGAGAGGCCGATGCCGCCCAGGATCACGACAAAGGCCAGGAGGCGAAAGACGAGGCGGCCTTGTGCGGCAAGGCTGGGCGGTTGCGGCATAAGCGACCCTTGTGCGGATTTCCGCAAATCCTAGCCGATTTCGTGCGGAAATCCACACGAAATTTGCCCCACGCCATTCCTCTTCCCGCATGGAATCAGCATCTTGCCCGAAATCGACCTTTCCCGGCCCCGATCTGCACAATCCGGTATCGTTTCCGTCATCAAACCGTCACGAGCCCGCTGGAGGAGGAAACATGCAGCTCGATACCCCGACCGCGACATCCCACGCGCCCCGCCCCTTCTATCGTCACCTGTATTTTCAAGTCCTGGTCGCCATCGCGGCGGGGGCGCTCTTGGGCCACTTCTGGCCCTCGACCGGCGAGGCGATGAAGCCCTTGGGCGACGCCTTCATCAAGCTGGTCAAGATGATTATCAC
>CAMFIX010000393.1 GCA_945952425.1 uncultured Pseudorhodobacter sp.
AGGAGCGTTCGCGGTCGGTGTCCTCGATCCGCAGAAGGAACTTGCCGCCGCGGCGACGGGCCAAAAGCCAGTTGAACAAGGCCGTCCGCCCGCCGCCCATATGCAGATAGCCGGTGGGCGAGGGGGCAAAGCGGGTGACGATCTGCGACATCTTGGACCTTCTGCCGGGGCGGCATTAACCTTTGGGAAACCAGTTTCGACGAGAGTGGCGCCGAAGGGGAGGCGGGTTTGACCGGCACGGGTTTAGTCTTGGGCGCGATGGGTGGCAAGGTGGCTGAGGGGGGCCGCCTTCTCCTGCGCCCGTTCGAGGCGCTGGCCGCGGCCCGGGCCGACCTGTTCCTGTTCCTTCCGGTCTTCATGGCGACGGGTATCGGCCTCTGGTTCCGCCTGCCGACCGAGCCGGGGCAGGGGGTTTATGCCGCCCTGGGTGCTGCGGGGCTGGGGCTGGCTTTGCTGGCCTGGCGCGGGCCCTGGGCGCTCCGCCCGCCCGCCGTGGCCTTGGCCGCCGTGATGGTGGGCGCCTTGGCCTGCGGGCTTCGGGTCTGGATGGTGGCCTCGCCGATGCTGGCCGCCCCCTATTACGGCCCGATCCAGGGCCGCATCATCGACATCGACCGCAGCCAGACCGATGCCGTGCGGCTGACTTTGGACCAGGTGGTGCTGTCGGAAATCCCCCCCGACCAGACCCCCGCCACGATCCGCATCTCGCTGCGGGGCGAGGTCAAGACCTATCAGCCCGGCGCCACGGTGCTGACCACCGCCCGTATCGCCGCCCCCGAGGCCGCGTCGGAGCCCGACGGTTTCGACTTCCGCCGCATGGCCTGGTTTCAGCAGTTGGGCGCGGTGGGCTATACGCCCAACCCGGTGGTGATCTGGGCCGAGCCCGGGCCGTATGAGGCCTGGATCAACCGCATCCGCGCCTATCTTTCGCAGGCCATTACGGATCGCGTGCCCGGCGATGCGGGGGCCTTCGCCTCGGGCTCGCTGACCGGCGACCGTTCGGGGATTTCGGCGCAGGTGGTGGCCGATCTGCGCAACTCGTCGCTGGCGCATCTCCTGGCGATTTCCGGCATGAACATGGCCTTCATCGTGGCCTTCGTCTTTGGCCTCGTCCGCTATGGCCTGGCGCTGGTCCCCGTGCTGGCGCTCAGGATCGAGGCCAAGAAGATCGCCGCCGTCATCGCCTTTTTCGTCGCGGCCTTTTACCTGGCGCTGTCCGGCGCCAATGTCGCCACCGCCCGCGCCTTCCTGACCGTCTCGATCATGCTGGGCGCCGTGCTGCTGGACCGCCGCGCGATCACCCTGCGCTCGGTCGCGATCTCGGCGCTGGCCCTGATGCTTTGGGCGCCCGAAAGCCTGTTGGAGCCCGGGTTTCAGATGTCTTACGCCGCCACCATCGCGCTGATCGCGGGCTTTTCCCCGGTGGAGCGCTGGATGAAGGCGAAGAAACTCCCCTGGATCGCAGAGGCCGTCGGGCTGCTGGTCGCGACCTCGGTCCTGGCGGGCGTGGCGACCGCGCCTTACGCGGCCGCGACCTTCAACCGCACGGCGCCCTGGGGTCTGGTCGCCAACCTGATGACCGTGCCGGTGATGAGCCTCGTGATGGGGGGCGGCGCGGTGGCCCTGGTGCTGGCGCCGGTGGGCCTGGCCGGGCCGGCGCTTTGGGTGATGGGCAAGGCCTCGGCGTGGATCTTGTTCGTCGCCCATTGGGTCTCGGGCTGGGGCGGCGCGGTGACGCCGGTGCCGCAGCCGGGCCCCTGGGTGATCCCGCTGATGACGCTCGGCGGGCTTTGGCTGGTGATCTGGGCGGGGCGGGGCAAGCTCTGGGGCCTCGCACCGATTGCGATGGGCCTGGTGCTCTGGGGACTGGTGGAGCGGCCGGTGCTGCTCATCTCGTCGGACGGCGTGCTGGCGGGGGTGATGGGGCCGGAGGGGCGGGCGCTCAGCTCCTCGCGCGGGGCGGGCTTCGCCGCCGAAGCCTGGCTTTCGGACGATGGCGACCTGGCCGACCCCAAGGCCGCGGCGCTGAGGCCGGGGATGGAGGGCGCCAAGAGCCAGGACCGCAGCTTTGCCGTGGCCGGGCTGAAGGGCGTGATCCTGCAGGGCAAGGGGGCGGCGGATCGCGTGGCCGCGGCCTGCAAGGCCGCCGACCTGGTCATCCTGCCGCTGAGCTTCGGCCCGGCGCCGGTGCAGGGCCCCTGTCGGATGGTGGATGCCACGCTTCTTGCGCGGAGCGGCGCCCTGGGCTCGCGCGTGGTGCCGGGCGGGCTGGTGCTGATCCCGGTCCGCGCCCAGGCCCGGGTCTGGACGGGCAACGACCGGCCGGTCGAGGACGTGCTCGTGACGAAGGTCGCGCCCTGATATCCGGGGGCCTTGATCGGGCAAAGCCCGCCCCCGTCCGCCCGGAGGAAGCCGGGGGCCTTCTGCCCCCGGACCCCCGAGGATATTTGCCTCAGTGTGAAAGGGGATAGGCCACCGGCGCGGCTTTGCCAGGCCTGCCGCCAAAGGGCAAGCCGCAGGGCGCGAAACGCTGCAGCCGGTTGGCCGCAGGCCAGAGGCGGAGGAAAAAACTTGCGCGGCCCTGCCGCGCTCCGCTTGCAAAGCGTGCCGCCGAAACCCCGTCCCGACGGCTGCCGCAACTCCGCTTAAGATGCGATGAACAGGCCCACTCGCTCGCCCTGTACCTTCCCCACCAGAGCGGGGAAGACGCGGGTTTCAAAGGCGGGCTTGGTCGCCTCCGGCAAAGGCCCGAAAGCCTCGCGCCGGCGGCCGCTCAATAGGTCCGGATCAGACCCACCAGCTTGCCTTGCACCTTCACCATATGGTCGGGGAAGACGCGGGTTTCATAGGCGGGGTTCGCGGCCTCCAAGGCGATCATGCTGCCGCGGCGGCGGAAGCGTTTCAGCGTCGCTTCCAGATCCTCGACCAGGGCCACAACGATATCGCCATTGTCGGCCGTCACCTGCTCGCGGATGATGACGACATCGCCGTCGTTGATCCCGGCCTCGATCATGGAATCGCCCTTCACCTCCAGCGCATAATGCGCGCCGCGGCCCGAGACCATGGCATTGGGCACCGTGATATGGTCGCTGACATGGGCGATGGCCTCGATCGGCACACCCGCGGCGATGCGGCCCATCAGGGGCACGGTCATCGCATTGGCCGCCGTTTCGGGCGCGAAGTCGAAAGCGGCGGGGGGGCGGACGACGGGTTCGGGCTTGGTGCCCTCGACCACGCGGGGCTTGAAGCCGCTGCGTTCGGTCGTCTCGGGGAATTTCACGATCTCCAAGGCGCGGGCGCGGTGGGCGAGGCGGCGGATGAAGCCGCGTTCCTCCAGCGCCGTAATCAGGCGATGGATGCCGGATTTCGACTTCAGATCCAGCGCATCCTTCATCTCGTCGAAGGAGGGCGGCACGCCCTCGGCCTCCACCCTTCCGCGGATGAACTCCAAAAGCTCCAACTGCTTGCGTGTCAGCATTCGCCTACCCCAAGTTATAGACGGCCCCCGCCGCCCTGTTTGAGGAATGTTCTGCCCGCGTTCCCGGTTTGTGTCAAGAGTTTTAGGGAATTACAACGACAGGCAGAGCACCTTGTGGCCTTCGGGCCGCGCCACATCGCCCTTGGGGCGGATCAGCAAGGCACTCGCCCCGCTCAACACCCCGACCAAGGCGC
>CAMFIX010000394.1 GCA_945952425.1 uncultured Pseudorhodobacter sp.
ACCCTGGCCGATGCCCAGACGCCCGAAGCCTCGGTCGGCCGCCCCTATCCGGGGGTCGAATTGCGGCTGGAGGCGGGGGAAATCCTTGTCCGCAGCCCCTATCTCTTCACCGGCTATGCCGAGACCCCGGGCAGCGCGCGCTGGCGGGACGGCTGGCTGGCGCTTGGCGAAAGCGGGCGGATGGAGGGCGGGTTCCTTTACCTTCAAGGCCGCCTGTCGCGGATGGTCAAGATCGCCGACCAGGCCGCCTGGCCCGAGGAGATCGAGACCTTTCTGATGACCCTGCCCGGCGTTGCCCAGGCCGCGGTGACGCCGGTGCCCGATGCCTTGCGGGGCGCGCGGCTGGTGGCGCATGTCATGGGCCCGGCCGCGGACGGTGCGCTTCTGCGCGCCTTGCGCCAGGCCTTCGGCCCGCTGATCGCCCCGCGCGAGATCCGCCGACCGACGCGCTGGCCGCAGCTGCCCTCGGGCAAGACCGACCTCGCGGCGCTGGAAAACGGTGCGCCATGACCTGGATCGTCGCCGCCCGCCGCATGCCCGTCGCGCCCTCGGGCGGGGGCTTGCGGCATCTGCTGCCGCATGAGCTGGCGGTGGCGCCGATCCGCGCGGCGCTGGCGGATGCGGGGATCGCCCCGCAGGAGGTCGACGAGCTGATCCTGTCGAATGCGCTTGGCGGCGGCGGCAATCCGGCACGGATGGCGGCCTTGGCGGCAGGCCTGCCCGAGCGGGTGGGCGGGCTTTCCATCGACCGGCAATGCGTCGGCGGGCTGGATGCGCTGATCTTGGGCGATGCGCTGCTCCGGGTGGGGGCGAAGATCGTCGTGGCGGGCGGCGCCGAGAGCCACTCGCGCCGCCCCCATCGCCTGACCCGGCCCGGGGGGGTGGAATACGACCGCCCGGCCTTTTCGCCCTTCCCCGATCGCGATCCCGACCTGCACGACGCCGCGGCGCGGCTGGCCGAGCGGCTGGGGTATACGCGGCAGCACATGGACGCCTATGCGGTCGAGAGCCACCGTCGGGCCCTGGCACAACCGCCGCGCGGGCTGGTGGAGGGCGCGGACAGCTTCACCCGCGCGCTGACGATGGGGCTGGCGGCGCGGGCCAAGGGGATTGCCGGAGCGATCTCGGCCGCCAATACCGCGCCTTCGGCAGATGGGGCGGCTTTCGTCGTGCTGGCGGACCGGCCGCTGGGGCCCCGGCCCGTGAAGTTCGTCGCGGGCGTCACCCTTGGCGCCGCCCCGGAAGACCCCGCGCTTGCGCCTTTGGCCGCCATCGCCGCCCTGTCACCGGGGCGACTGGCCCGCATCGAGCTGATGGAGGCCTATGCCGCCCAGGCCATGGCGACAATCGACCTGGCCGGGCTGGACCCGCTGGTGGTTAACCCCGGGGGCGGGGCTTTGGCCCGGGGCCATCCGATCGGGGCCTCGGGCGCGGTTCTGGCGGTCAGCCTCTATCACGGGCTGAGCGAAGGCAGGGGAATGGCGGCCATCGCGGCGGCGGGAGGCCTTGGGACCGCCCTGCTGCTTCAGGCCTGAACAAGCCCCGGCCGCGCGCGGGCGACCGCCACGGTCACCGTGGCCGCAATCGCCGCCTTGACCACGTCGCCCGGCACGAAGACCATGCTGGCCCAGAAGGCCTCGACCAGGGGCTTGCCGGTCACCAGCGCGATCCCCGGGATGCCGAAGAGGTACAGCGTCACGATCCCGCCGAAAGCCGCGGCGTTGAAGGTGCCGACGGTCGAAAGCTCTTTTTGCCAGCCCATCAGCCAGCCGGTCACGAAGGCCGCGATGGGAAAGCCCACGAGGAAGCCCACGGTGGGCGAGACGAACAGCCCGATCCCGCCGCGCCCGCCGGCCAGAAGCGGCAGGCCCATCGC
This sequence comes from uncultured Pseudorhodobacter sp., assembly GCA_945952425.1. GTDB lineage: Bacteria > Pseudomonadota > Alphaproteobacteria > Rhodobacterales > Rhodobacteraceae > Stagnihabitans. The sequence continues at coordinate 1,877 of CAMFIX010000394.1, forward strand.
GGTCAGCGCCAGGAAGAGCAGCACCGCCAGCGCGCCGTTGCGCGCGCCCAGCATCGTGCCGCAGAGCATGATCCCAAGCGATTGCGCCGTGATCGGCACGCCGAAACCCATGTCGATCTTCGGAATGACGCCCAAAGCCGCAATCAGCGCGGCGAAAAGGGCGATGCGGACGAGGTTGCGTTCCATATTTGCGGGTTCCTCCTGTTTTGCACTTGCAGCATTAGCCCGCGCCACCCCGGGCACGCAAGGCTTCTGCGACATGTTCGGCATCGTCCAGGGCCGCCAGCGTGATGGCAAAGATCAGCGGCCAGCCGATGCGCCGGGCCGAACGCGCGCGCCAGGCGGCGCTCAGCTGCGCGGCCCGCAGGGACAGGACCGGGATGAAGCGGATGACCAGCGCCATGGCCAGCGCGATCCGCGCGGGCGGGATCAAGGGCGCAAGCGGCCGGGCCAGGCGCAGGAAGACCGCCTGCATCTCGGCCAGGCGGGTCGTCATGGTGACCAGGTTCGCCGCCCCGAAAGCCGCGAAAAGGCGCAGCGTGGCGGCCAGACCCTCCAGCGCCGAGCCGGTCAGCGCATGCCAGGCCAGGATCACGGCCCCGATCCACAGAAGCGGTCGGAAAAGCCGCAGCCAGTCGCGCACCAGCCCCAAGGCCAGCGCCGCGGCCAGCGGCAGGGCAAGGCCCAGGCCCGCGGCAAGCGCGCCCTGGGTCGCAAAGAGCCCGAGGGTGAAAAGCGCCAGCCCCCCGAGCTTGACCCCCGCGGGCCAGGCATGGGCGGGAGTCACCCGCTCAGAGGTCAGCGTCAGCATCTTGCGCCCCCAGGCGGGACATCTCGGCGCGAAAGGCGGGCAGCACGGCATCCGGCGGCCCATCGGCCGCAACGCGCCCGGCCTCCAGCCAGATCACCCGGTCGCAGGCCTCGACCGCCTGGGGCGCATGAGAGATGGTGACGAGGTGCTGCGGCAAAGCGTCCAGGCGCCGCCGCAGCCGCGCCTCGGTCGGCAGGTCCAGCGCGGCGAAGGGCTCGTCCAGCAAAAGCCAGCGCGGCTGCATCAGCAGGACCGACATCAGGCAAAGATACTGCCGCTGCCCCTGCGAGAGGTGATGGGTCGCGGCATTCTCCCAAGGCGCCCGGCCCTCGGCGGCCAGCATGGCCCGGGCCCGGGCGAGGGCCTCGGCCCGGGGCAGGCCCTGCTGGATCAGGCCGAAGGACAGCTCTTCGATGACCGAGGGCATCAGGATCTGGTGGTCGGGGTTCTGGAACAGGATGCCCAGCGCGGACAGCATCGCCTTGCGGTTGGACGGGCTGGCGCCCTCGACCGTCACGGCGCCTTGGCTGGGCGCCACCAGCCCCGCCATGACCCGCAAGAGCGAGGTCTTGCCCGAGCCGTTGCGGCCGATCAGCCCGATCCGCGGCTCGCTCAGCTGCAGGGTGATGGCCTGCAGCACGGGCTTGCCGTTCAGGGTCAGGCAGATGTCTCGCAGGTCGATGCCGCTCATGGGGTTCGGGGATAGCGGGGAAAGGCCGGGCGGTCAAACGGCGGGGGCGCCAAAAATTTTCGTGCGAAAATTTTTCGCGCGCGGCAGGCGGCGTGTCGGGGCGCGGCGTCAGAGGGCGGCGTGGCAGGCCTCGGCCAGGCGGCGGAAGCTTTCGGCGCTCAGCGCCACGCGGTCGCCCGGGGCATGGCCGGTGAGCGGCGCAGGCGCGCTGGCCAGGCCGCGCCCCGCGATGGCCCGGGCCAGCGCATGCAGCTCCTGCAGGGCCGGGGCGGCGGTTTCGGGC
>CAMFIX010000395.1 GCA_945952425.1 uncultured Pseudorhodobacter sp.
CAACGCCGCCCGCGAGCGCTATAACGCGGCCATCGGCCATTACCCCTCTGCACTCTCGCCGGTGCCGAACCCGCGCATCGCAGTCAGGGATGTCGAATCCGCCCGCGCGCTGGCTTTGAAGAACCACCCGGTGGTGAACCAGGCCGAACACCAGGCCAAGGCCGCGGATCTCGGGATCGAGCTTGCAAAGGCGCAGTTCACGCCCGAACTCTCCGGCACGCTCTCGGTCTCGCGCTCCTTGTCGGAGAACGGCTTCAACGGCTCGAACGAAAACCAGGCGATCGGGCTGACGCTGAACCAGACGCTTTACGCGGGCGGGCGCCTGTCGTCGGGCCTGCGCTCGGCGGTGGCCTCCTCGCAGCAGGCCCATGCGGCGCAGCTGCAGACCGGGGTGCAAGTGTCGGAGGCCGTGGGCAAGGCCTGGTCGAACATCCTCGTCGCCAATGCCTCGCTGACGGCCAACCGCGAGCAGATCCGCGCGGCCCAGGCCGCCTATGACGGGGTGAAGCAAGAGGCCGAGCTCGGCAGCCGCACGACTTTGGATGTGCTTTCGGCCGAACAGACCCTGCTGTCGGCCAAGGCCGCGGCGCTGCAGGCCCAGGCGAATCTCTCGGTCAGCCAGTATTCGCTTCTGTCGGCGATGGGGCTCTTGACCGCGACCGACCTGAAGCTCGGCGTGCCGACCTTCGACCCCGAGGCCTATTACAACGCGGTCAAAAAGGCGCCGGCGACCTCGACGCGCGGCGCGAAACTGGACCGCATCCTGTCGACCTTGGGCAAATAAGGCGCAATCTGCGCAGAATGTTAACGAATGCCGGGCTTGGCTTGAAGGCGAAGCCCGGCTGTCTTATTCTTGGCCCAGGCTCCAGAGTGAGCGATCAGGGGCGGCAGGCGAGGCGTTCTCATGTCGGATGCGAAAACAGCAGCAGAGATCGAGGACATCCTGTCCTCGATCCGGCGATTGGTGTCGCAGGACCGCAAGGCGAGTGCGGTGCAGCGGCCGCAGATCCTGTCGCGGCTGGTGGTGGAGGATCGGCTGATCCTGACCCCGGCGCAAAGGGTTGCCGCCCCCGGCGCCAAGGTCACCGTGCTGAAGCGCGAGCCCAATGCCTGGCCCGAGACGGAAGCGCGCGGCCCGGTCGAGGCTCCGGCGTCCGAGGGTCGCGTCGCGGCGCCGCCATCGCAGTCGGCAGAGCCGCCGCGCAAAGGGACCGAGCCTCCGCCGCAGTTGGCAGCCCAGCCCGCCCCGCGCGCACCCAAACCTGCCCCGCAAAAGGTCGAGGCGCCCAAGACCGAACCCGCCGGGCGCCTGCATCTCGAGCCCCCGCCCCAGGGTCTGACGCCCGACGCGCTGGCCTGGGAATCCGAGATGGGCGACCCCGCCCCCGATCTCGCCAGCCTGGACTGGTCGAGCTTTACCTTCGCCCGTCGCCCGATGGCCGAGACCTATGCCGCCCGCTCGCGCGCGGCCGAACGCCTCGCCGCCGAGCGTCCCATGCCCGCCAGCCTGCGTCCCGCGCCGACGCCCGAGCCCGCCGCCGACACGTTCCACTTCCAGCCCCGCCAGGCGGAGCCGGTCGCTGAACCCGTGGTCGCAGAACCCGTCGCGGCAGTGGCGCAAGAGGAAGACAGCATCTTCTCCGAAGAGGTGCTGCGCGAACTGGTGCGCGACCTGATCCGCGAACAGCTGCAGGGCGAGTTGGGCGAACGCATCACCCGCAACATCCGCAAGCTGGTGAAGACCGAGATCGCGCGGGCCGTTTCGGTCCAGACGCTGGAGTGAGCGGAGCGCCTGCGGGCGCGGGCGATTTCCAGGACTGTGTTTTAATTCAGTGCATTGAGGGGCGAAGTTCGCGCTTCACCTGAAGCTGCTCGTCGCGTCGAGGCCCCGGGTCAAGCCCGGGGCGCGCCTGTGGAGAAAACCCTTAAGTATTGCCCGCGGCCTGCCCCGTAGGGCGGGGGTCACCCCGCCGCCCCCCCCCGCGCGCACAAAAAAAACGCGCCCCGAAGGGCGCGTGGGTCGTCTGCTGGCCCCCCGCTTACGCGGCGTCGGCCTGTTCCAGCTCCAGCGCATGGCGGCGTTCGCTCTCTTCGCGCGACAGCGCGACCGAGGTCCGCACGCCCTTCGCCACGAATTCCATCAGCCCTTTCACAACCCGCTCGTTCGGGTCGATCCCGGCGCAGGACAGAACCTCGCGCCCATCGCGCGAGCGCGCCCAACGGGCGATCTGGTCCGGGCCATTGCCGTATTTTTTATCATCGGCAATCGCATCGTCGAGCGCAGCCAGCACCACCGCCGCAAAAAGCTTGCGCGCGCGCTGACCTTGTTCGAAGTTGAAGGCGGTGCTGTCGACGAAATCGGCCATGGCGGTTCCTGTTCTGCTTGCTCTTGTCTTTCCCGGCGTTCCGCGCTTGTAACGGTTTGGCGACGATTCGTCATACCGCTGACGGAAAGCCTGCCTTGCGCTGCATGCATGGCTCGCGTGCGATTAACCACAATCTGGTTGCAAGCGACCTGCCGGACCCACGATATATGGATCGCGGCGCGAGAAGTTCAAGTTTTCGCCGCATTTTCACCACATCCCGGATTGCAGGCAGGCCCATGACCCAGACTCTCCCCTTGACGATTCCGAAGACGGCGATCCTGGACGCGCTTCGGCTTGGATCAACGCGCGCCATCCTGCCGCGGTTCCGTCATTTGTCGCAGGACCAGGTGTCGACGAAATCGGGGCCGCAAGACATCGTGACGGCGGCCGACCTCGAGGCCGAGGCGCTGGTCGTGGCGGCGCTGGCGGAGGGCTGGCCGGGCGTGCCGGTCCTGGGCGAAGAGGGTGTCGCGCGCGATCCCGGCTTGCGGGCGCGGATGGGGCGCGAGACCTGCGTGATCCTCGATCCTGTCGACGGCACCTGGAATTTCGCGGCCGGCCTGCCTCTGTTCGGGATGCTGCTCGCGGTGGTGCAGGGCGGGCGGCCGGTCTGGGGGGTGAATTACGATCCGCTGCAGGGCGACTGGATCGAGGCGGATGCGCAGGCGGCGCTCTGGGTGACGGCCACGGGGCAGAGGCGGCTGCAGACGGCCGCGGAGAAGCCCGCGGCCGAGTTGGTGGGTTACGTGCCGCAGGGGCTTTTCAGCGGGGCGCGGCGGCGGGTGGCTTTGCTGGCGGGGGAGGGTTACGCGCGGGTGACCTCCTTGCGCTGTGCGGCGCATGAATACCGGATGCTGGTCTCGGGCCAGGTGGATTTCATGGTCTCGGGTCCGGTGCCGCATCCTTGGGATCATGCGGCGGGGGTGCTGGCGTTGCAGGCGGCGGGGGGCGTGGCGCGGTTCCTGGACGGCGCGGATTATACGACGGCGCGGGTCGAAGGCGTGCTGGTCGGGGCGAGCTGCGAGGCGGTCTGGCAGCGTGTGGCGCAGGATTACGCGGCGCTCGGCTGAAGCCCGCGATTTTTCTGGCGAAAAATCGGTCCCACGCGCGACAGCGTGATTTTTCGCCAGAAAAATCGGGGCCTCAGGCGGTCTTCGCCAGCGGGCTCCCTTCGGCCCAGGCGCGGGCGGCATCGCCAAAGGCCTGGAAGAGCGGCCGCGACACCGGGGCGTCGGCCGCATTCCCTTCCGGGTGCCATTGCACGGCCAGCGGGAAGCCCGGCGCACCGCG
>CAMFIX010000396.1 GCA_945952425.1 uncultured Pseudorhodobacter sp.
GGGCGGGGCGCATCGGGCTTATCTGTCGAACTTCTACGAGGGCAGCTTTCCGGGCAGCTTTGCCAAGGGCGAGCTCTTCCAGGTCAACGAGGAAACCGGCGACAAAAGGATCAGCGGCAGCTTTGCCTCTCTCGCGGGGCTGGAGCGCGCGGCGGATGCGGGGGCCGAGGCGCTGGCGGTGCAGCGCATCCTGATGGGCCATGCGCTGATCGCGGGGTTCGGCGGCATCCCCTTGATTTATATGGGCGACGAGCTCGCGATGCTGAACGATTACAGCTATCGCGACCGGCCCGATCACGCGCATGACAGCCGCTGGGTGCATCGACCGCGCATGGACTGGCACCTCGCCCATTTCCGTCATTCCGACGATGGTGCGGCGGGCCAGGTCTTTCGCGGCACCAAGCATATCCTCGCCCGGCGCCGCGCGGTCGAGGCGATCCATGCGGGCCACCCTTTGCGCATCCTCGACCCCGGCCAATCGGGCATCTTCGCCTTTGCCCGCCAGGCGCCGACGGGGGTGATGCTGGGGCTCTTCAACGTCACCGAACACTGGCTGCACCTGCCCGAGGCCTGGGCGCGGGGGCAAGGGGTGACGCGGATGCATGACGCGCTGTCCGACAATGCGGTACAGGCGCATGACGGCCAGATCGCCTTGCCGCCCTATGCAAGGGTCTGGCTGCTGTAACGCTCGATTTTTCTGCGAAAAATCAGGCCTTTGCGCTGCGGGCCCCGAAAAGCGCCGAGCCCACCCGGACATGGGTGGCGCCATGGGCCACGGCACTCTCGAAATCGCTGCTCATCCCCATGGAGAGGCCGGGCAGCCCGTTGCGGGCAGCCATCTCGGCCAAGGTCTTGAAATGGGGGGCGGAGTCCGCGCCTTCGGGGGGGATGCACATCAGGCCCTGGGGGTCCAGGTCCAGCGCGCGGACCTGGGCGACGAAAGCGTCGAGATCCTGGGGCAGGATGCCGGCCTTCTGCGGCTCGGCCCCGGTGTTGACCTGGATGAAGAGCGCGGGGCTGCTGCCGCGCGCCTGGGCCAGACGCGCCAGCTTTTCGGCCAGGCTGGCGCGGTCCAGGCTGTGGATCGCGTCGAACAGCTCCACCGCCTGTTTCGCCTTGTTGGTCTGCAAGGGGCCGATCATGTGCAGCTGAACCCCGGGGAAGGTGGCGCGGAAGCCGGGCCATTTGGCGGCGGCCTCCTGCACGTAATTCTCGCCGAAGACGCGCTGACCTTCGGCCAGCACCGCGCGCACACGGTCGTCGGGCTGCACTTTCGAGACGGCGATCAGCGTGACCGAACCGGGCGCACGGCCGGCCGCGGCCTCGGCGGCGGCCAGCCTGCGGCGGATCGTGGCAAGCGGGGAAGAACTGTCGGTCATGGGCACCTCCATAGGCAGGCTATCACCTTGACCGACCAAAAGAAAAGAGCGGGCCGAAGCCCGCTCTTTCCGTATCGCGATCCGGGTGGATCAGAACGACATCGTCACGCCAGCGTCATAGACGGTGGTGCCGTTGGCGTCAACCACGCCGGCCTTGACAGCAGCGCCGCCGCCCAGGTCGTAGGACACGCCGAGGCCCGAGGAGTCGAAGCCGGCGAAGTCGATGTTTTGCGAGTGGTAGGCGGTGATGGTCGCAGCGCCAGCCACGTAGTCCAGCGAAACGGCGTAGGCGAGGTCAGCGGCCGAGTCACGGTCAGCAACCTTGGCCTTCACGGTCGCGGCGCCGAAGGTGGCCGAACCCAGCAGGTCGATTTGGCTGTCGGTGTCGGTCTTCGAGTAGCCCAGAGCCACCGAGTAGGAGCCCGGCGCATACTTCACAGCGATCGACTTGGCCTTGTCGGCAGCCGAGGGTTGGCCGATGCCGACCGAGACCGACAGCGGGCCCGAGGTGTAGTCATAGCGGGCCGCGGTGGCGGTGCCGCCGAGGAAGCCGATTTCGTTGTACGAAGCCAGCACGTTGTCTTCGTAGCCGACGCCCGAGACTTGGCCAACCAGGTTGTCCGAAGCGCCGCCAGCGACGTCGCCCATGGTCAGGGTGCCGAACGAGCCCGAGATGAACACGGTCGAGTCGCCGTTGGCGGTGTTGCCCACGCCCGACTGGTCGTTACGGACGTTCGCACCGAACGACAGGCCGCCGTCGGTGGTGCCGGTCGCCGCGAAAGCGATACGGATACGCGACGAGAACATCGTGTCGGTGCCGTCGTTCACAACACCCATGCGGGCCGAGCCGGAGACGGCGACTTCAGCGGCGGCAACGCCAGCGGTCATGGCCAGGACGGTGGTCGCCAGAAGAATCTTTTTCATAGTTTTCCCTCGTTGTCTTTCTAGGGGTCGCCCAACTCAGGAAGTCCGAACTGGGTATGACGTCTATTTGGCCCGCCCCGCCCCTGATTGCAACGCATCCGGCCCGGGCCGCGGCGCAACGCGAAATCAATGGTGCAGCTTTGCCACAGTTCCGCCACAGACCCCCCGCGCGCCCTGCAAAACTTGGCGGAAATTCGAGGCAAGCATTGTCCGAAATGCGGAAACAGTCGGGTTTTTCCGGGGTTTGCGGCGGAAATGTGGCAAGATTGCGGCGAAAATCCGGTGCGGATCGGTCGGAATCGGGCCGGTCGATTCGGAATCGCCCCGGCTTGGGCCTTTCGGCGCAGGCCCTTGGCGGCCCCCCTTGGCAGGAAACCGGGGCTGGGCTAGACACGGACAAGTTGGAGAGCCCCCCTATGATCACGCGCGCAAGCACTGCCCTCGCCCTCGCCCTCGTCCTGACGCTCGGCGGCTGCGGCGCGCTGGGGTTGAACGACCGCCAGGCGAATGTCGCCGCCAACGAGGCGCGGGCGGCGGCCCAGCCGCGGCGGGCGACGCTCTGGGATCTGTTCTCGAAGAACACCGATGCCAATGTGACGGTGCGGGTGAACAAGTATATCTGGAACGCCAGCCTCGACGTGCTGGACTTCCTGCCCGTCGAATCGATCGACCCGTTCACCGGGGTCATCGTGACGGGCTATGGCAAGCCGCCGGGCGGCGGGCGCAGTTATCGCGCGACGATCTATGTGCAAGATCCGGCGCTGGATGCGCGCAGCCTGAAGCTGTCGCTGCAGGGGCCGGGCGGGGCGGCGGTCTCGCCCGAGACGGTCTCGGCCGTCGAAGACGCCATCCTGAACCGCGCGCGCGAGCTTCGGATCGCCGACAGCAAGCTTTGATCGCGGAAAATTTGGCGCTCGGGCGCGGCGATGGCTGGACCTTTGGCCGCGCGCGTGTGTAATTCCGCCTCCGTATCAGGAGGCCAATGATGTCGCGCTACGAACCCGCCCAGATCGAACCGAAGTGGCAAGCCGTTTGGGACGAGGCCCTGGCCTTCAAGGCGGTGCGCGATCCGGCCAAGCCCAAGTATTACGTGCTGGAGATGTTCCCCTATCCGTCGGGGCGCATCCATATGGGCCATGTGCGCAACTATACGATGGGCGACGTGGTGGCGCGCTACAAGAAGGCGCAAGGTTTCTCGGTGCTGCATCCGATGGGCTGGGACGCCTTTGGCATGCCGGCCGAGAATGCGGCGATGGAGCGCGGCGGCCATCCCAAGGATTGGACCTACGGCAATATCGCCGACATGAAGGCGCAGATGAAGCCC
>CAMFIX010000397.1 GCA_945952425.1 uncultured Pseudorhodobacter sp.
CGACAACATTTCCTCGGGCAGCCTGGGGTCGGGGGATACGCTGATGTCCTCGACCTATGGCGGGGACGACAGGGTTTCGGTCTTCAGCAGCCATTACGATGTGCGCCTCGGCGCGGGCAACGACGTGCTGCAGGGCGGAATCGGCGGCCAGGTCTTCGGCGAGGCAGGCAACGACCGGCTGACCGCCTTCCTGTGGGAGGGGGTGCATCTGCACGACGGCGGGGCGGGCGACGACCGGCTGGAGGTTTTTTACGGCGGCGACGGTGCCAGCTATACCGGGCGCGGCGGGGCGGGGCAGGACCAGTTCCGCGATTTCAGCACGGGCAATGCGCCCTCGACCATGATCTTCGACGGCGGCTCGGGCTATGACGTGGTCAGCCACAGCGGCACGCTGGCGATCCGGCTGGTGCTGGGCGGGACGGGGACGCAGGGCGCCTCGTCGAAAAGCTATGTGAACATCGAGGGCGCGATGGGCGCCGCGGGCGACGACAAGCTGACCGGCAACGGGCAGAACAACCTCTTGGTCGGCGGCAATGGGGCGGACAGCCTTTTGGGCCAGGGCGGCGACGACTTCCTGGTTGGCGATGCGCGCGAGCAGAGTTTCGTCACCGCCTGGCTGGGCATCAACCCCAGTTTCGATCCGGCCGCGGCCTTCGATCCGCTGGGAGGGGTGGCGGGCGCCTATGCCTCGGACGGCGGGGGGATGAACGACACGCTGCGCGGCGGGGCGGGCAACGATGTGCTTCTGGGCGGCGACGGGGCAGACCTGCTGGATGGCGGGCTCGGGACGGACTGGGCGAGCTATGCCTCGCAGGCCGTGGGGGGCGTCGTGCTGTCGCTGGCCACCGGGGGCACGGCGGGCCATGCTGCGGGGGATCTCTATGTCGGGATCGAGAACGTGCAGGGCTCGGCCGGCCATGACACGATCGGCGGCGACCAGAAGGACAACGCGCTTTGGGGGATGGGCGGCGACGACAGCCTGGAGGGGCTTGTCGGCAGCGACACGCTGGCGGGCGGCGACGGGCGCGACACTTTGGCCGGGGGCGCGGGGGCCGACCAGCTGACAGGCGGGGCGGCGGAGGACGTCTTCGTCTTCGCGGGGCCGGGGGTGCTGGCGGCGGTCGACCAGATCACCGACCTGCAGGTCGGTTTCGACGAAATCTGGCTCTCGGCCGCGGTCTTCCGCAAGCTGGGCGCGGCGGGGGTGGAGCTGGCGGCCAGCAGCTTCGCCATCGGCGCGGCGGCGCAGGACGGCAAGGACCGCATCATCTATGACGCCGCGACCGGGGCGCTGTGGTATGACGCCGACGGCAACAAGCCGGGCGCCGCGGTGCAATTCGCGCAACTGCAGGCGGGGCTCGCGCTGACGTCGGGCGATTTCATGGTGGTGGCATGAGGGGGGAGAGTGGCAGCCCGTAGGGGAGTCGAACCCCTCTTACCTGGTTGAAAACCAGGTGTCCTAACCGATAGACGAACGGGCCACGCTGTCTGGTGGGCGGTGTTTAGCGGGGGTTCATCGGGGGTGCAAGGGAGAGAGTGCTTTGCCGAATGGAAGAAAGCGGCGCGGAGCGGGAAGCCTCGCCCGCTTGCGTTTCGGGGGCGGGGCATCGTCCGTCGGCACCTGTTGCCTCCCGGATCGCCCGGTCCGGCGAAACCGCGTCGCCTGTCACCTTGGTCCGGTGGGTCGCCAGGCCGCCGCGCCAAACCTGCAGTCGGCGGGGCGAGGGGGCAGGCAAAGCTGCGGTGGCTCAGTCGGCAGAGCCGCCTATTCCGTGGGCGCCGCGTCTTCCAGGCGCAGTTGCGGCTTGGTCTTGCCGTTCCAGTGGTTCAGCTCCAGCCGTCCGGCCAGGTGAAAGGGCTGGTGGCCGGGAAATTCCAGCGCGGGGCCGAGGGGGGTGTCGAAGGCGTTGAAGGCCATGGCCTCGATCCGCGCGCCCTCGCCGTCGCCGAAGCTGATCTTCAGGTGCTTGTCGCCGATCCGCCGGGCGGTGATGCGCTGAGCGGCGAAGGCAAAGCGCGGGGCGGGGGCGGCGGCGCCGAAGGGGCCGGCCTGGTCGATCTCGGCGATCAGCTCGGGCGTGGCGGCCGAGGGCATCAGGAGGGCGGTGACGGCCAGGTCTCCAGGCCCCTCGCTGCCCGCGCCTTGCCGGGCGAGGAGGGCCTCCAGCCGCTCCATCGCCGGGACCAGCTGGGCACGGGTCAGCGTCAGGCCCGCGGCCATCTTGTGCCCGCCGCCCTTCTGGATCAGCCCCTCCGCCGCCAGCCTCTGGATCGCGGCGCCGAGGTCCACACCGCTGACCGAGCGCGCCGAGCCCTTGCCGATATCCCCCTCGAATCCGATGACGACGGCGGGGCGGTGGGTTGCCTCTTTCACCCGGGCCGCGACGATGCCGACGACGCCGGGGTGCCAGCCGTCCTCGGCCGCCCAGGCCAGCGCACCTGCGCTGCGGGCTTCGACCTGCGCCAGCGCCGCCTCGCGCACCTGCGCCTCGATCTCGCGGCGTTCGGTGTTCAGCGCGTCCAATCGCTGCGCCAGCTGGGTGGCCTCGGACAAGCTGTCGGTCGACAGGAGCCGCGCGCCGAGGTCGGCCTGGCCGATCCGCCCGCCGGCATTGATCCGGGGCCCGAGGACGAAGCCCAGGGCGTAAGGTGTGGGCGCCTGGTCCAGCCGGGCGATGTCGGAGAGCGCGCGCAGCCCGATCCGCTCGCGCCGGGCCATGACCTTCAGCCCCTGGCGCACGAAGGCGCGGTTGACGCCGATCAGGGGGGCGACGTCGGCCACGGTCGCCAGGGCGACCAGGTCGAGAAGCGACATGAGGTCGGGCAGGGCTTGCGCGCCCTTCAGCCGCCGGTTGGCCTCGACCAGCAGGAGGAAGACGACCGAGGCGGCGCAAAGGTGGGCGAGGGAGCCGTCTTCATCCTGGCGGTTGGGGTTCACAACGGCCAGCGCCGCGGGCAGGGTCTCGGCGGCGAGGTGGTGGTCCAGGATGACGACATCGCAGCCCGCAGCCTGGATGGGCTCGTGGCTGAGCGTGCCGCAATCGACGCAGAGGATCAGGTCATGGGCGCGGCCGAGCGCGGCCATGGCGGGGATGTTCGGGCCATAGCCCTCGTCGATGCGGTCGGGGATGTAGAGCGTGGGCTGCAGCCCGAAATGCCGCAGCCACAGGATGAGGAGCGCTGCGGAAGAGCCTCCGTCCACGTCGTAATCGGCGAAGATGGCCACGCGCTGGCGGGCCTGGACTGCCGCGATCAGGCGGGCGGCGGCTGTCCCCATGTCTTTCAGACGGGCCGGGTCGGGCAGGAGGTCGCGCAGCGCGGGGGTCAGGAACAGCGGCGCATCCTCGGGCGCCACGCCGCGGGCGGTGAGCGTGGCGCAGAGGGCCAAGGGCAGGCGGGTCAGCTGCGCCATGGCCTCGGTCAGGCGGCGGGCCTGCGCGTCGGGGCCGATCCAGCGGCGGTTGGTCAGGGATTGGGTGACGTTCAGGAAAGCATCCATGGCTTCGGGATGCCGGAAAGGCGGCAGGGGCGCAAGCGCCTCGCAGGGGAGCGCCAAATTTTCGCCGAAAATTTGGAGGGTGCGGGGGTGAATTTTCTGCGAAAATTCGGGGGGAGGGCGGGGCCC
>CAMFIX010000398.1 GCA_945952425.1 uncultured Pseudorhodobacter sp.
GGAAGCTTTCCGTCACCACGAAGGTCACCGGGCGGCCCGGGGTCATCCGCCTGCGGCCAAGCCTGATCCAGTCGAGCTCCAAAAGCAGGTCCACCGTGCCGCGGCTGACGGCGACGCCGCGGATTTCCTCGATCTCGGCGCGGGTGACGGGCTGGTGATAGGCGATGATCGCCAGGGTCTCGATGGCCGCGCGGGAAAGCTTGCGCGGCTCGACCGTTTCCTTGCGCATCAGGTGGCCCAGGTCGCCAGCGGTGCGGAAGGCATAGGCATCGCCAACGCGCACCAGGTTCACCCCCCTGCCCTCGTAGCGTTTGCGCAGATGGGCCAGCGCCTCCGCCCCGTCGCAGCCTTCCGGCAGGCGGGCGGAGATTTCGGCCAGCGTCAGAGGCTCGGCCACGGCAAAGAGGATCGCCTCGACCATGCGCTCCTGCTCGCCCATGGGGGGCGCCTCGAAGAGGCTGCGCTCGATCGGATCTTGGCTCATTCGCCCCTCCGCCGCAGGTAGATCGGCGCGAAAGTCTCGCCCTGGCGCAGGTCGATCTGGCCGCGCTTGGCCATTTCCAGGATCGCCGCGAAATGCGCCGCGGTGGCGGAACGGCGGCGCGCGGGGTCTTCGCCCCAGCCCTCGGGCAGGAAAGAGGTCAGGTCGGCCCAGGCCCCCATATAGCCGATCAGCCCCCGCATCCGGTCCAGCGCCTGCTCCATGGTAAAGACATTGTGGCGGTCGAAGGCATAGGGCCGAAACTCGTCCTTGGTGCGGATGCGGGCATAGGCGCGCATCAGGTCCAGAAGCGTCGCCTCGTAGCGGATGGTGCGCAGGTCAGCCAAAGCCTCGGGCGCGCCGCGGGGGAAGAAGTCGCGGCCCTTCTGGTCGCGCGCCATCAGCCGGGCCGCCACGTCGCGCATCGCGGCCAGACGCTCCAGCTGAAAGGCCAGGTGCAGGGCCAGGTCTTCGGCCGAGGGGCCCTCGTCACTCGGGTCGGGGGGCAGCAGCAGGCGCGATTTCAGATAGGCGAGCCAGGCGGCCATCACCAGGTAATCGGCGGCCAGCTCGATGCGCAGGGCCCGCGCCTTTTCGACGAAGCGGAGGTATTGCTCGGCCAGCCCCAAGACCGAGATGCGGCGCAGATCGACCTTTTGCGTCCGCGACAGGGTCAGCAAAAGGTCAAGCGGGCCCTCGAACCCCTCGACATCCACGATCAGGGCTTCGGGATCGTCAGAGGGGTCCATGGAACGCGCCGGGCATCATGGCGGAAAGCTCGGCCGCGGCGGCGTGGATGTCAAGCGGGACCGCGGGGCGGATCACGCGGGCGGCCCGGGCGGCGGCGGCGGGGGTCAGGCGCCCGGCCTCGGCGGCGACCGATTGCATCTCGGCCAGGTCGCCCTTGCAGTGCAGCGCGATGTCGCAGCCGGCCGCCATGCTGGCGCGGGTGCGGCTGGCCAGCGTGCCCTTCAGCGCCTGCATGTTCAGGTCGTCGGTCATCAGGAGCCCGTCGAAGCCGATCTCCTCGCGGATCGCCCGGATCATCGCGGGGGATTGCGTGGCGGGGTGCTCGGCATCCCAGGCGGTGAAGACCAGGTGGGCGGTCATCGCCATGGGCAGATCGCGCCACGCCCGAAAGGGGGCGAAGTCGTGGGCGATGACCTCGGCGCGGGGCGCGGTGACGGTGGGCAAGTCGTGGTGGGTGTCGACGGCAGACCGGCCATGGCCGGGGAGGTGCTTCATCACCGGCAGACAGCCGCCCGCCATCAGGCCTTCGGCGACGGCACGGCCGAGGCGCGCGACCTCGGCAGGGTCGGCGCCATAGCAGCGGTTTTTCAGGAAAGGATGGGTCTCGGGCGTGATGAGGTCACCCACCGGCGCGCAATCGGCGTCGATGCCGACCTCGCGCAGCTCGGCGCCGATGATCGCATAGCGCAGGCGCAAGGCGGCTTCGGGGTCGGGCGCGGCGCTGACGAAATCCAGCGGAGGGGTCCATTCGCGCCAATGCGGGGCGCGCAGGCGCTGGACGCGGCCGCCCTCCTGGTCCACCAGGATCGGCGCGTCGCGCCCGACCGCCTCGCGCAGGTCGCCGGTCAGCCGCCGCAGCTGGTCGGGGTTGTCCACGTTGCGCGCAAAGAGGATGAAGCCGAACGGGTCGTAATCGCGGAAAAACGCCGCTTCTTCCGCGCCGAGCGCAAGCCCCGCGCAGCCGAAGATCGCCGCTCCATGGCTCACTTCTTCACCACCGGGATGCAGTCGGTGACGTTACTCGGGATGCCCTTGCAGAACTCGCGCGCCTCGTCCAGCGAACCATAGCCCTCGGCCCGCAGGCGATAGAAGTTGCGCCCGCCGGATTGGGCGGCCTCGATCATCGGGGTCAGGCTGGACATGACCTCGGGGAAAGAGGCCAGAAGCACGCCGTAACGGTCGCGCGCGGCCTCGGGCGATTCGAAGACGCCGAACTGCACCAGGGGCGTGCCCGAAGGGATCGCACTGGCCTCGATCGTCTGGAAATCGGCCTTGGCCTTGGGCGCGGCGGTCGTCTCGCCCGAGACGGTCTGCACGGCCTTCAGCTGCATGCCGCCGCCCAGGGCCGCCGGACGCGGCGCGGGCCGCAGCGAGGTGCGGATGACATTGGGGTTGTCCAGCGCCGAGGGCCCCGGCTTCATGTAATCGGCGGTGGGTGCGGCGCTGGCGGTCTGGTCGATCAGCGCGACCTCGGCCGAGGTCGCGGCCTTGGGGTCCGAGACCAGCAAGGGCGTCGGCGCCGCAGCGGGGGGGGCATCCTCGGCGGAAAGCTCGGCCGCGGCGGGGGCCAGGGTGATCTGCTCGGCCTGCGGAATGGCCGAACCCATCGCCGCCACGGCATTGACCGTCAGCCCCTGGTTCAAGGCCTGCTGCCCGCCCGGATCGGCGGGCGCGATGCGCATGGCCCCGGCCATGGCGCGCATCACCGGCACGCCGGTCACGTCACGCACCGCCAACCGATACCCCCAGAGCCCCAAGCCCAGGATCAGCGCGATGGACGAGGCGGCGCCGGCGATATGCATCCAGCGCCGGGCCTTGTCGGCCAGAATGCCTGCGCCGGGCTGTGCCTCGGCATAGCCTTCGAACTGGTCGAAATCATAATCCGCCATGGTGCCTCACCTTGCGGAGGCGATACGTGCCGCCCCCTGTCTGACTGCTCGATCCCCTGTTTAGGGGCTTTCCGCCTGCCCGATTGCCCGGACAGACGGTCGGTCGGGACGGTATTGTTACCGCATTTCCTCGACCGGCTTGACCCCAAGGATAGCGAGGCCGTTGGAAATCACAACGCCTGTCGCACGGGCCAGGGCGATTTTCGCGGTGGATGTGGCTTTGTCGTCCTGCACGAAGCGCAAGCTGGTGTCGTCGTTGCCCTTGTTCCAGAGCCCGTGGAACTCGCTCGCCAGCTCGTAAAGGTAAAAGGCGATGCGATGCGGCTCGTTGCCCTTGGCGGCGATTTCCACCTCGCGCGGGAATTCGGCGATGGCCTGGGCCATGTCGATCTCGGCCGGATGGGTCAGCTGGGCAAGGTCGGCCGCAGCCAGCGCGGCATCCGAAACATCCAAGCCCGCCTCGCGCGCCTTGCGCAGGACCGAGTTGATCCGGGCATTGGC
>CAMFIX010000399.1 GCA_945952425.1 uncultured Pseudorhodobacter sp.
GAGATCATGCCTAGTCTCGTGGGCTCGGAGATGTGTATAAGAGACAGGGCAAGGAAGCCGTCTTCGCCTGCACGGTCAAGGCCGTCAAGAAGCCGGTCGAAGCCGCCATCGACGACGAGCTGGCCAAGAAGTTCGGCGCCGAAGACCTCGCCGCCCTGAAGGGCCAGGTCTCGGGCCGGCTTGAGGCCGAATATGCCGGCGCCGCCCGTGCGGTGATGAAGCGCGCTTTGCTCGATCAGCTGGACGCCGCGGTGAAGTTCGACCTGCCCCCCGCGCTGGTCGAGGCCGAGGCCAACCAGATCGCCCACCAGCTCTGGCACGACGAAAACCCGCATGACCATGGCCACAACCACGGCAATATCGAGACGACCGACGAGCACAAGAAGCTCGCCGAACGCCGCGTGCGCCTGGGGCTTCTCTTGGCCGAAATCGGTCGCAAGGCCGAGGTCACCGTCACCGATGCCGAGATGACCCAAGCCGTGCTGAACGCCGCCCGCCAATACCCGGGCCAGGAACGCGCCTATTTCGAATTTGTCCAGAAGAACGTGCAAGTGCAGCAACAACTGCGCGCGCCGATCTTCGAAGACAAGGTCGTCGATCACCTGGTCGCCCAGGCCAAGGTTTCGGAAAAGGAAATCTCCAAGGACGACCTGCAGAAGCTGGTCGACGCCCTGGACGAAATGTAAGCCGCGATTTTTCGGCGAAAAATCGGGTCGCGCTGCGAAGCGCGGCCCTTTTCGTTTGAGCCCCCAAGGTGTCAGCGCACCCCGGCCAGTTCCAGCGCCAACTCACCCGCCTCGACGAATCTCACCGCGGCGGGGTTCTTCGGAAAGGCGCTCGGAGTCCAGCGGTCGACCGAGCAGGCCTTGGCGGGCGTGGCCGTCTCGAAGCGCCAGCTCGATCCGTCCAGCCCGGCCGGGTCGATGCGCTGCCTTTCGCACAGGCGCAGGCGATCCACCTTGGCGCGAAAGGCTTTCGCCTTGCCCGGCGCGATCAGCAGGTGCTTGACCTCCATCATCCGGGCGGGTCGCGGCGGCAGCGGCGCCTGGCAGTTCAGCCCCTCGATCATGGCCTTGCCTTCATAGCAAAAGCTCTCCAGCATGGTCCGGGCATTCACCCAGTCGTGGGCCTTGGGCGTCAGCTGGTAGCGCCGCGCCTCCAGCCCGCCATCGGGCGTGGGAGAGAAGACGACCGTGACAGGCACCCCAGGCCAGGAGGCGATGGTAAAGCGAATCTCGCCGGGCAGCACAGGCTGGCCGAGTTCGGGCACCTCGGCCTGAAGAAGATCGGGCTCGGGCCAGAAGCCCAGGGGGAAGGCGGGCGGCCATTCCGGGGTTTCGGCGCAGGCCAGCGTCGGGAACAGGGCCAGGAAAAGTGCTGCGAATAGCTTCATCGGAAATCTCCCGCGCCAGAGTGCCAGCCGCGCAGCCCTCCGTCAAACCCTCTCCTCCCCCCGCAGCACATAGACCCCCGCCCCGATGATGACCGCGATGCCGATCCAGCCCCAGGTGTCCGGCAGCTGGTCGAAGAACAGCCAGCCCCACAGCACACCCCAGAAGGCGAAGGTGAATTCGAAGGGCGCCACCACGGCGCTGACGCCGATCCGGTAGGCCTGCGTCAGAAGCGTCAGCCCGATCGAGGCGATCAGCCCGCAGGCGACCATCAGCCCCGCATCCTCGGCCGTGGGCCAGGCCCAGCCACGGGTCAGGAAGGCGAGCGAGGGATGCAGCCCCTCGGCCAGCGTGCCGCGTCCGAAGACCGCCGCCAGCGCCAGCGAGCAGACCAGGAACGCGATGTTCCCCCAGAAGGCCATCGCCGCCGCGCTATCCCTCTGCCCCATCCGCCGCGCCAGCACCATCGACAGCGCATAGGCCAGGCCGCAGAGCACCGGCAACAGCGCCGCCCAGTCGAACAGCGCCCCGCCCGGCCGCACCATGATGACGACGCCGACGAAGCCGAGGCCAATCGCGCTCCACCGCCGCAGGCTCACGTGGTCGCCGAGCCAGAGCACCGCCAGGATCGTGATGAACAGCGGCGCGGTGAAGTAAAGCGCCACGGTCGTGGCCATGGGCAGGGCGGCCAGCGCCAGGTAATAGGCGGTATAGGCCAGGAAATTCAGGAAGCCGCGCCAGAGCATCATCGCCCAGGTCGGGCTGACCAGGCCGCGAAACCCACCGTCGAACAGCCGGACGATCACCAGCAGGAAGGGGATGGCGGCCAGCGAGCGCAACACCATCGCCTCGGACAAGGGATAGCGGTCCGACAGCAGTTTCAGGATCAGATCCTGCACGGAAAAGATCGCTATCCCGGCGCAAAGGCAGGCGATGGCGGCGGTTTTTTGGCTTTGGGCTTGCATGCCGCCACCCTGCCTATGGCCAAGGCGGCGGCTTGTCTCGGGGCGACCTGCGATGACGCGGATGGGCAGCTCAGATCAGGAAGATGTCGCCCGCGGTCAGCACCGTGCCTTCGGCAAAGCGCGCCATCAGATAGGTGCCCCCCGCGGGATCGGCGCCGTTGGGGTCCCAGAGGAGCCAGGTCTCATGCAGTTCGCCCCGCGTGGTCAGCACGAATTGCGCCGCATCGCCCACGGCGGTGCCGGTCGAGAACAGGCCGGAGGGCAAGGCCCCGGGCTCGGTCGGGCCGAATTGCAGCAGGCTGCGGGCGAAATGCAGGCTGTCCTCGCCGCTGGTGAAATCCTGGATCAGGTGGCCCGAAAGCTGGCTTTGCGCAAAGACGAAGCGATCCGCCCCTGCCCCGCCATAAAGCACCGCGGCGCCCCTTCCGCCGCCGCGGATCTCGTCATCGCCATCGCCGCCATAGACCGTGTCGACCCCCGCGCCACCGACCAAGGTATCGGCCCCGCTGCCGCCGTAAAGCAGGTCGTTGCCATCGCCCCCGGCCAGGAAATCGCGGCCCGCATCGCCGTAAAGCGTGTCGGTCCCGCCGCGGCCGATCAGGCGGTCATCCCCCGCCCCGCCATAGGCCAGGTCGTTGAAATTGCCGCCGTAAAGCGCATCCTTCCCGGCGCCGAACCAGACCTGCGCGGCACCGAGGATCACCGTCTCGTAATTCTCGAAGCCGTGGATCGTATCGCCCGAACCCGTGGCCGTGCCCGTCGCATCATCCACCACCAGGGTCAACGGCCCGTCGCCCGTCAGCCGCAAGCGGTCCACCCCGGCGCCGCCCTCCAGCACATTCCCCAGCCCCGCCCGCGCATGGACCTCGTCGCGCCCGGCGCCCACATCGACCACCGAGGCCCCGGCATCGTCGCTCAGCATCACCACATCGCCGCGCGCGCTCCCGGTGACGTGATGGTTGCCCTCCGAGCCGATGAAGGCAAAGAGCTTCTCGACCGAGCGCAGGGTGATCGCCTCGCCCAGCACCGACTGCGCCATGGGCAGCGCAGAGAAGTCGATGGTCACATCCCCGGTCGGGTTCAGCGCGGTGAAATACAAGGCCGCGGTATCGACCCCGCCGCCGCCATCCAGCGTGACCCCGGCATTGACATGCAAGGCCTGCAGCACATCGTTGCCGCCCCCGCCATAGGCCGCGCCATAGGCATGCGAGAACTCGCCCAGCATGATCCGGTCATTGCCCGCCCCGCCATAGATC
>CAMFIX010000400.1 GCA_945952425.1 uncultured Pseudorhodobacter sp.
AAGGTGCCGAGCAAAATCCCCATGAAGATCGCGAAGGCAAAGCCGCGGATCACATCGCCGCCGAAGACCAGCATCGAGCCCACCGCCAGAAGCGTGGTCAGCGAGGTGGCCAGGGTGCGGCTCAGCGTCTCGTTGACGGACAGGTTCATCACGTCGCGCAGCGGCATGGTCTTGTACTTGATGAGATTCTCGCGCAGCCGGTCGAAGACCACCACCGTGTCGTTGATCGAATAGCCCAGGATCGTCAGCAGCGCCGCCACGATGGTCAGGTCGAACTTCAGCTGGAAGACCGCGAAAATCCCCACCGTGATGAAGACGTCATGCAAGAGCGCCAGCACGCCGCCCAGAGCGAACTGCCATTCGAAGCGCATCCAGATATAGGCCATGATCCCGAAGGAGGTGAAGGCCAGCGCCTTGATCGAGGAGGACACCAGCTCGGACGAGACCTTCGGCCCCACGGTTTCCTTCGAGACGACCTTCAGCCCCGGGTCCATCTTGGTCAGCGCGGCCTCGACCGTGGCCAGCTGGTCATCGGTCAGCTGGTCGCCGGTTTCCGAGGCCAGCCGGATCGAGGCGACATGCTGGTCGGGCTTGAAGGCCGGGTCGAAGACCTCGTTGATCGCGACATCGCCGATCTTCAGGGCCTCCAGCGTCGCGCGATAGGCCCCGGTGTCGATGGGCGTCGTCGAATCGGTGCGCAGCGTCGTGCCGCCCTTGAAGTCGATGCCGAAGTTCAGCCCCTCCACCCCCCAGGCGACGAAGGAAAGCACCATCAACAGCATCGAGCCGCCGAAGGTCAGCCATTGGTGCTTGAAGAAGTCGATAGAGGTATGTTCGGGCGCCAGGCGCAAACGGAATGCCATGTCAGACCACCAAAGTCTTGGGCTTGCGCCAGTTGAACCAGGCCTGGATGATCAGCCGCGTGACGTAAAGCGCGGTGAAGACCGAGGTGACGATGCCGATCCCCAAGGCGACGGCAAAGCCGCGCACGGGGCCCGCGCCGAAGAAGAACAGGACGATGGCCGTGATCAGCGTCGTGACGTTCGCATCGACGATGGCCGACATGGCGCGGTCGTAGCCCAGCTCGATGGCGCGGGCGGGGGTCTTGGCGTGGCGCAGCTCCTCGCGGATACGTTCATAGACCAGCACGTTGGCATCGACCGCCGTGCCGATGGTCAGAACCAGGCCCGCGATCCCCGGCAGGGTCAGCGTGCCGCCGATCATCGAGAGGATGCCGAAGATCACCCCCATGTTCAGCAAAAGGGCGATATTGGCGAAAGTGCCGAAAAGCCCATAGCTCGCGAACATGAAGAGCCCGACCGCGCAGATGCCGATCACCGCGGCCATGCGGCCTGCGTCGATGCTGTCCTGGCCGAGTTCGGGGCCGACGGTTTTTTCCTCCAGGAATTTCATCTCGGCCGGCAGGGCACCTGCGCGCAGCAGAACGGCGAGGTTGGTCGCCTCTTCCGTCGTGAAATTGCCGGTGATGATGCCCGACCCGCCGGTGATCGCCGATTGGATCGTGGGCGCCGAGATCACCTTGTTGTCGAGCATGATGGCGAAGGGCTCGCCGATATGGGCGCCGGTATATTCGCCGAACTTCTTCGCGCCGGTGGTGTCGAAGCGGAAGCTCACCGCAGGCCGCCCGTTCTGGTCGAAGGAGGGCTGCGCATCCACCAGGTTGTCGCCCGACACAACGGGCGCGGCGTCGAGGATGTAGAAAACCCCCTGCCGCTCGGCATCGGGCACCACGACATTGCCGGCGCCGGGGTTTTGCGTCCCGTCCTGCGTCGTGCCGGTCACGGTGTTGAAGGTCAGCTTGGCCGTCGTGCCGATGATCTTCTTCAGCTCTTCGGCCGAGCCGATGCCGGGCACTTCGATCAGGATGCGGTCGGCGCCCTGACGCTGGATCGAGGGTTCGCGCGTGCCGGCCGCATCGACACGGCGGCGAATGATTTCAAGGCTTTGCTGCATGGTGCGCGTGTCGGTCGCAGCCTTTTCGGCATCCGACAGCGTGATGGTGATCTCGGTGCCATTGCCCGAGATCACATAGTTGGACGAGCCCGCCCCGGTCAGCGTCACCACCGGCTGGGCCAGGGGCTTCAACGCATCCAGGGCCGCCTGCATGCCGTCGGCATTCTGGATCGAGATCTTCAGCACGCCATCCGGCGCCTGCACCCTTTTGATCCCGCCGGTCTGTTCGCGCGCGGGTTTCAGCGCATCGCGCGCCTCGGGCCAGAGACTGTCGAGCCGTTGCTTGTAGACATCCGCCAGCTGCACTTCGGCCAGAAGATGCGCGCCGCCGCGCAGGTCGAGACCAAGGTTCACCAGGCTCGACGGCAGCCACGAGGGCCAGCCGTCACGCGCCGCCGTCTGCTCCGGCGTCGCCGTTCCGCCCGCTTTGGCGATTTCGGTCACCGCGTCGTTATGGCTCTCGACCCGTCCATAAAACAGGTTGGGCGCGGCCATGACGAGGCCGATCACCACGACGGCCCAGATCAGGAGCCGTTTCCAAAGGGGCGTGTGCAGCATCAGGAGGCCGCCGGCTCGGTCTTGGACAGGACTTGGGTGATCGTGGCCTTGACGACCTTGACCTTGACGCCATCGGCGATTTCGACCTCGACGAGATTGTCCTCGCCGACCTTGGTCACCTTGCCGACGATGCCGCCGCCCGTCACCACCTGATCCCCGCGACGCACCGCCTCGATCATCGCCTTGAGGTCGCGCATCTTCTTTTGCTGCGGGCGGATCAGCAGGAAATACATGATGCCGAAGATCAGGATCAGCGGCAGGAAGGAGCCGATGGCGGCACCGGCGCCGCCGGGGGCGGCCTGGGCATAAGCGGGCGAGACGAAGAAATCGGTCAGGGTCATCTTGTTGTCCTTTTGGGGGAGCGCCCTCCCCGGATTTGGCGCGCACCCTACAGATGGGCAGCCGCCGACGCAAGGCAAGGGCAAAAGCCCGGCCTTTCACGGCTGGGAGAGCCGCTCAGGCCCGGCCCGCGATCAGCAGGGCCTGGATCGGCAGGACGATCTCGCCCGGGCCATGGCGGCGGGCAAGGTCGGCCGCGACGGCCTCGGTGATCTCGTCCAGCCGGCCGGGGGCGCGCGCCTCGATCTCGCCGCGGGTGGGGGTGCCCTGGCAAAGCGCCACCGCGGCATGGCGGGCCGAGGGCGCGGTGGAGGACAGCGTGACGGGCGCGACGGTCACGGCGGCAAAGCCCGCCGCCGCCATCTCGGCCTGCAGCCTGTCGGGATGGGCATGGCCGAAGGGCACGCGGGCGAAGAAATCGGGCGGGTCGTCGGGGAAGATCGCGGCCAGGGCCTGGGCGACATGATCGGTCAGCGGATTGGTCTCCAGCCGGTCCCAGACCGAGGCGAAGAAAGCGCCCCCCTTGGCGAGCACGCGGTGCGCCTCGGCCAGCGCGCGGGGCCGGTCGGGCAGGAACATCAGGCCGAACTGGCAGAGGACGGCATCGAAAGCGCCATCGGGGAAATCCAGCGCCTGGGCATCCATGACGCGAAAGCCCACGCCCGGGGCGCGCACATGGGCGCGGGCCTCTTCCAGCATCGGGCCGTTCAGGTCGGTCAGCTCATAACGCGTGCCGG
>CAMFIX010000401.1 GCA_945952425.1 uncultured Pseudorhodobacter sp.
CGCCATAATCGCCCGCCGCGAGATCGGTGATGCATTCGATCAGCCGCGTCACGACAAGGGCCTGGGTCGCCTGCTCTTCCGAACGCGCGGCCAGCAGCCCCTCGGCCACCTGCCGGGCGCTTTCGGCCGCCCCCAGCACCCGGGCCTGCGCGGTAAAGGCGCCGGCCAGGACATAGGTCAGCGCGCCGAGCGCCACGCCTTCGGACAAGAGGATCACCGCATGCATCAAGACCCGGCCGATGTCGGGCGCGCCGCCGAAGACCAGCTCGGTCGCGACGAAATTCAGGGCCAGGTGGTGGACGGCGACAAAGGCGACAAAGGCCACGATGGCCGACCAGCTGCATAGCGCGGCCAGGATCGCCAGGGCCGCGAAGAAATACATGTGCATGTCGGCCTGCCAGGCCTGGCCGCGCATCAGGCCGACGAGAATCGCGACCTCCGCCGCATAGGCGATGGCGAAAAGCACATGGGATGCCGTGGCTTGCGGGCGTCGCACGGCGAAAACCTCCGCCAGGACCGTCAGCGCCACGGTGGCCGCCAGCGGCAACCAGGGCGACACGCCCAAGCCCCAGGCCAGCGCGCCGACCAGCGGCACATGGGCCCAAAGCAGCGCGCCGAGCGCCCGGGCAACGCGGCTGCGCAGAATTTCAAGCGTGATCGTCATAAGGGCACCCCTGGACCTGAAGCCATCACCGCCCCCTCGCATCCCGGGATTCGCGTGGCATCCAGCAAGAGAAGCGCCCCCGCGCGGAGCTGCGCGAGCCCCCGCGGCGCGCCCGCGCCATCCACCACGATCAAAAGCCCGCCCATGGCCAGCCGCACGACGGGCAAACCCGCCGCATCGACCGCGGCCCAGGCAGAGGGCGTTGCGAAAAGCGCCACCCGCGTCTGCCCCTCATGCGCCGAAAGCGCGACCGACAGCGTCGCCCCCAGCGCCATCAGCGCGAGAAGCAGCAGTCCGAAGAAGGGCATCAGGGTGGCAAGCCGGTGTTTCATACCTCCGGGCTTAGTCCAAATGTCTTGCGGATCGCCTAATGCGTAAAATGCGATCTATTTCCGCCTGAGCCGCCGCACCAGCGCCGTCTCGACCGCGGGTGTCACGAATTTCGAAACGTCGCCCCCCAGGCGGCAGATCTCTTTCACCAGTTTCGAGGCGATGGCCTGTCGCCTGGCATCGGCCATCAAAAACACCGTCTCGACCGAGGAATCCATCGCTCGGTTCATGCCAACCATTTGAAATTCATACTCGAAATCCGCAACAGCCCGCAGGCCGCGGATGATGATCCCGGCGCCCACATCGCGGGCGCAGTCGATCAGCAGGTTCTCGAACGGATGGACCACGATCTCGCCGCCGACCTGTTCCGAGATCGCGCGGCACTCTTCCTCGACCATGGCGACGCGCTCTTCCAGGCCGAAGAGCGGCGCCTTGTCGCGGTTGATCGCGACGCCGATTACCAGCCGGTCGACCAGCGCCATGGCGCGCTGGATGATGTCGATATGGCCCAGCGTGATCGGGTCGAACGTGCCGGGATAAAGGCCGATGCGCATGGGAACTCCGAGCGGTTTTCCGCAGTGCAGCGCAAAGCCGCCGCGGGCGCAAGGGGCAAAGTGTCGCTGCAGGCCCCGTTGCCCGCCCCAGTTGCCCGCCCCATCAGCTGCCGCGGATCATGCCTTCCAACGCATCCTTCTCGGCCTGCAGATCCTGCATCCGCGCCTTGACCACGTCGCCGATCGAGATCAGCCCGACCATTTGCCCGGCCTCGACCACCGGAATATGGCGGAACCGGCCCTCGGTCATCAGCGCCAGGACGTGATCGGCGGTATCGGCGCGTTTGCAGGTGGTGACCGTCGCCGTCATCAGGCTTTCGACACGGTCCGAGAGGCAGATCGCCCCCCTCCGCCCAAGCTCGCGCACCACGTCTCGTTCGGAGACGATGCCCGAGACCGTCCGCCCATCGCGCGAGATGACCACGGCGCCGATCCGGCGCGAGGACAGGGTTTCGGCGACGAGGGCGACGCTGGACCCGGGCGCCAGGGTGACGACACCGTCGTCGGATTTCGACTTGAGAATGTGACTGACAAGCATGCGGACCTCCCTTTCCTGTGATCAGGCTGCGCCTCGCGCAAGATTCCGTCAACCTGCAAAATTTCTGCGAAATTTTATTCCATTGTTAACCCATTCCCGGGATGATTTACGGCAGAAAAGAGGTTAGCATGCGCCACATCCTTGCGTTGATCCTGTTCATGGCCCTGCCCGCCCAGGCAGAGCCGCTTTTGATCGCCCCGGTCTTCGGCGCCCTCGTGGGCTTTCAGCCGCCCGATGGGTTTCAAGAGGGGGACGAAAGCACGCATGGCGCCGCTTACCTGCACGAGCTGGTGCCGCGGGGCGAAAGCGTGCAGGGCTGGACGCAGATGGTGACGCTGACGGGCGCGCGGGGGATGGCGCAGGGCGATCCGGGGCAGGATGCGATGGGCTTTGCGCAGCAGCTGGCGGCGGGCTACCACGCGGCCTGTCCGCAGACGCTGACCGCGGTGCAGCTCGATGCGCCGCAGATCGCGGGGGCGCGGGCGGTCTTCGCGGGCTATCTCGGCTGCGGCGACAATGGCGCGGGCCAGTCCGAGGCGATGGTCTTCGCCGTGATGGTGGGCGCGCAAGACATCTATACATTGCAATGGGCCGAACACGGGCCCGTCGGCGCCGCGCCGGTCTTCGAGGCGGCGCATTGGTATCCGCGGCTGGCGGCGCTCGCGAAAGGCGCACGGATTTGCAAGCTGGGCGAGGCCGCGCCCTACCCCTCCTGCACGGGCTGAGCCTCCAGCCGCGCCATCTCGGCCCGCGCCTCGGCAGTCAGAAGCGCGGCAAAGCGGTTCAGCCGCTCGACCCGCCCGTCGTCGGCATGGCGGATCAGCCAGAAGGCGCGTTTCAGGCTGATGGCGCCCGGGATGACCCGCACGAGCCCGGGCGCGGCGGGCAAGGCGAAATCATGGACCACCCCGATCCCCGCCCCCTGACGCAGGAAATTCAGCTGCACCGACACCGAGTTCGAGGCCAGCGGCGGCGGGGCAACCCCGATTTCGGCCAAGTAGTCCAGCTCCTTGTCGAAGATCATGTCGGGGATATAGCCGACGAAGCGATGGGCGCGCAGATCCTCGCGGCTGCGGATCGGCGGATGGCTGGCCAGGTAATCCCGACTGGCGGCCAGGTGCAGCCGGTAATCCGCCAGTTTCTGCACTGTCAGCCGCCCCGTCTCGGGCCGCGAGACCCCCACCGCCATATCCGCCTCGCGTTTCGACAGGTTAAAGACCCGGGGCAGTGCCACGAGCTGCACCTCAAGCCCCGGATTCGCATCGCAAATCCGCGCGATGACCTGCGGCAGCAGGTAATTCGCGCAGCCATCCGGCGCGCCGAGCCGGATCTGCCCCGTCAGCCCCTCCGGCCCCCTGAGCGCCTCCGCGGCCCCATCAAATGCCGCCTCGGCCCGCTCCGCATGGGGCAGAAGTCGCGCCCCTTCCTCGGTCAGCCCATAACCCTGCGGCGACTTGACGAAAAGCCTGCGCCCGAGATCTTCCTCCAGCCGCGCGACCCGCCGCCCGACGGTCGCC
>CAMFIX010000402.1 GCA_945952425.1 uncultured Pseudorhodobacter sp.
CGACCACCGTCCGCTCCAGCCTGGCCGCGGCCATCTGGCTGGCAATCGTGCGCTTCCAGATCAGGTCGTAAAGCCGACGTTGGTCGGTGTCGGTCAGGCGGAGTTTCTCGGGGCTGGCGTGCATATCGGTCGGCCGGATACATTCATGCGCTTCCTGCGCATTCTTGGCCTTGTTCTTGTACATCCGTGGGCTGTCGGGGACATAAGCCGCGCCGAACTCGGACCTGATCGCATCCCGGGCCGACATGACCGCCTCGGGCGCCATGTCGATGCCGTCGGTGCGCATATAGGTGATGTATCCGGCCTCATAGAGCCGCTGCGCCGCCGACATGCAGGTCTTGGCGCCCATGCCGTATTTGCGGCTGGCCTCTTGCTGCAGGGTCGAGGTCATGAAGGGCGGATAGGGGTTGCGGGTGGCGGGCTTCTTCTCGACCGCTTTGACCGCAAAGGTTCGATTGTTGATGGCGGCCACGGCCAATTCGGCCGAAGTCGCGGTGGGAAGGTCGAATTTCTCCAACTTCTTGCCGCCCAAGGTCACCAGGCGCGCGGCATATTCCGTGCCGCGCGGGGTGGCGAGGACGGCATCGACCGACCAGAATTCCTGCGGACGGAAGGCCTCGATCTCCATCTCGCGCTCGACGATCAGGCGCAGGCAGACCGACTGCACGCGCCCCGCCGACTTCGCACCCGGCAGCTTGCGCCACAGGACCGGCGAGAGGGTGAAGCCGACGAGGTAATCCAACGCGCGGCGGGCGAGATAGGCCTCGACCAGGGGCTGGTCGACCTGGCGGGGTTTCGCCATCGCCTCGGTGACGGCGGATTTGGTGATCGCGTTGAAGGTGACGCGGGAGACCTTCTTGCCCTTCTTGATCGTGGAGGCCAGGGCCTCTTGCAGGTGCCAGGAAATCGCCTCGCCCTCGCGATCGGGGTCGGTGGCGAGGATCAGCTCGTCATCGGTCTTCAGCGCATCGGCGATGGCCTTCACATGCTTGCGACTGTCGGCCGCGACCTCCCAGGTCATGGCGAATCCATGCTCGGGATCGACCGAGCCATCCTTGGGCGGCAGGTCGCGGACATGGCCATAGGACGCCAGCACCGTGTAATTGCTGCCCAAATACTTGTTGATCGTCTTGGCCTTGGCCGGGGATTCGACAACGACGACGGGCATGGAATTCCTTTCACCGAGGCTGCGGGACTTGGTCCGCAGGCGCGGCTAGATGGTAGGCTTTGGGCGGGAAAGTCAACGGGGGGGGCCTTTTGCGTTCCCGGTGGGGCCGGGCCAAAAATTTTCGGCGAAAATTTTTTGCGCGCGTCACCGGAGCGTCAGGAGCCCCCCGGCGCGACGCTCGATCTTGCCTTCCAGCTCCAGCGCGATGAGTTCGGGGTTGACCGAACCCGGCGGCATGGCGAGGTCGCGGATCAGCTGATCCTCCGGCAGGGGGGAGGGGCCGAGGCGGGCGAGGATCAGGTTGTGCAGGCGCGAGATGTCCAGAAGCGGGCGGCGCGGGGGCACCGGGCCGGGAAGCGGGGCGGGTTCCTGTAGCGTGCGGCTGGGGGCAGGCTCGCGCGTTTCGGCCCGGGGCATGTCTTCGCCCAAGGCCGCGAAAATGTCGCTGACGCCGCGGACCAGCGCCGCCCCGTCGCGGATCAGCCGGTTGCATCCGGCGGCGCGGGCGTCGAACGGATGGCCGGGCACCGCCAGCACCTCGCGCCCCTGTTCCAGCGCGGCCTCGGCGGTCAGCAGAGAGCCCGACTTGGCCGCGGCCTCGACCACCACGACGGCCCGGGCGAGGCCCGAGATGATTCGGTTGCGCAGCGGGAAATGCCGGGTCTGCGGTTCCATCCCCGGGGGCATTTCCGAGACACGGCAGCCGCGCTCCAGGATCTCGGCCGCGAGTGTCGCATTTTCGGCCGGGTAGATCACATCGACCCCGCCCGCCTGCACCGCCACCGTGCCGGTCGCCAAGGCCGCGCGATGCGCCTCGGCGTCGATGCCGCGTGCGAGGCCCGAGACCACGACCTGGCCCCCCTGCCCCAGCCCCTCCGCCAGTTTGCGCGCCATCCGCAGCCCCAGCGAAGAGGCGTTGCGCGCCCCCACCAAGGCCACCGAGGGCCGGTGCAGGAGCGTCACATCGCCCTGCACCCACAAAACCGGCGGCGCATCGGCCAAATCCATCAGCGCGGCCGGATAATCCGGCGCGCCATGCACCAGCATCACCGCCCCGGCCTTGCGCCCCGCCGCCATCTCGGCCCGGACGACGCCCATCGGGCAGACCTCGTAATCCGACACCCCCGCCGCCGCCGCGATCCCGGGAAGCGCAGCCAGGGCGCCCTCGACCCCGCCATGCTCGGCGATCAGCCGGTGCCACGTCACCGGCCCCACCCGGCGCGAGCGGATCAGTTGCAGGGCGAGAATCGGGTCATGGGGAATCGCTGCCTGGGCCAAGGGGCACCTCCTGTCCCCGACCTTGGCGCGACAAGGTTAACAAGGAATGAATCCCCGTCGGACTGCGACCCTGTGTCAGGATTGAAACCCGGCGCAAAGTTTGATCAAATAGCGGCAACCATCCATGGAGAGCCAGATGAAGAATGCAGAAGTGGCATCGCGCCGGGTCGAGGCGATTTCGCGCGGCGTGGGCATGCAGACCCAGATCTATGTCGACAAGGCCCTGAACTCGGAAGTCTGGGACATCGAGGGCAACCGCTATATCGACTTCGCCGCCGGGATCGCCGTGGTCAACACCGGCCACCGTCACCCCAAGGTCATGGCGGCGGTCCATGCCCAGCTGGAGCGTTTTACCCACACCTGCCACCAGGTTCTGCCTTACGAGAACTATATCCACCTGGCCGAGCGTCTGAACGCAGCCGTCCCGGGCGAGGGGCCGAAGAAGACCGTCTTCGTCACCACCGGCGCCGAGGCTGTCGAGAACGCCATCAAGATCGCCCGCATCGCGACCCAGCGCCCCGCCGTCATCGCCTTTGGCGGCGCCTTCCACGGCCGGACCTTCATGGGCATGACCCTGACCGGCAAGGTCGAGCCCTACAAGAAGGGCTTCGGCGCGATGATGCCCGACGTCTACCACGTGCCCTTCCCGCAAGAGGTCCACAAGGTCTCGACCGAGGATGCGCTGGCGGGGATCACCAAGCTCTTCAAGGCCGACCTCGACCCGGCCCGCGTCGCCGCCATCATCTTCGAACCCGTCCAGGGCGAAGGCGGCTTCTATCCGGCGCCGAAATCGCTGGTGGTGGCGCTGCGCAAACTCTGCGACGACCATGGCATCGTGCTGATTGCCGACGAGGTCCAGACCGGCTTCGCCCGCACCGGGCACCTTTTCGCCATGGAGGGCTACGGCGTGGCCGCGGACCTGACGACCATGGCCAAGGGTCTGGGCGGCGGCTTCCCGATTGCCGCCGTGACGGGCAAGGCCAAGATCATGGATGCGGCGCATCCGGGCGGGCTTGGCGGCACCTATGGCGGCAATCCGATTGGGATCGCGGCGGCCCATGCGGTGCTGGACGTCATCGAAGAGGAACAGCTCTGCGCCCGCGCGAACGAGCTGGGCTCGCGGCTGAAGCAGAAGCTGGAAGGCATCCGCGC
>CAMFIX010000403.1 GCA_945952425.1 uncultured Pseudorhodobacter sp.
GGGATGATCGGGATTTCCAGGCGGACAGGATTGCGGTTGCGGTTCTTGTTCTGGGTGAAGATCAACCAGCCGTCCCGGACGTGCTGCCTGCCAAACTGAATCAGGTCCGCCCGGCGCTGCCCGGTGTAGAGGGCCAGCGCCAAGGCGAGGCGGGGCGTCGTGCCTACGGGGTGCGCTTTCTCGAAGGCTTCGATTTCGTCTAGGGTCCAGGAGTGGAAACCCTCGGGGTTCTTGGATTCGAGGTATTCGACCAGTTCGGCCGGGTTCGAGTCGTGCAGGTCATAGGCGACGGCGTAGCGGTAGAGTTGGCGCATCGCCTTGACCATGCCGTTCGCGGCCTCGGGCCGGTCCATCATTTCATCGCGCGACTTGCGGACGTGCCGCGGAAGCAAGAGGGCGAAGGGGTGTTCCCCCCGTCCCTTTTCTTCGCAGGCCCTTTCGCGGATGGAGCGGCGGACCTTCTGAGTCCTTGGGTCCAGTTCCTTGAACATTGCGCTTTGCAGGTATTCGACCAGGAGCCAGCGAAGGCTGGCGCGGATAGGCGCGGCCGGTTTCGGGGTCCCGCACCACTTCGGCGCGGGCGGGGTTCATGGTCATGCGGGGGCCGACGGGCGGGGGCTTGGGCATTTCAGGGCCTTCTGGACTGCCCGCATGTCGCGGCGGTATTGGTTGACCCGGGCCTTGCGGCGGGCCTTCGCCTCTTCGGGGTCAAGCGCCATCGCTGCCCCCGTCGGTCTTGGGCTTCCAGCCCTCGGCGGCCAGTTCCGCGTCCAGATCGTCCAGCGACCAGCCCCGGGCGGCCACCAGCTTGCGGCGGCTGGTCAGCCCGGCAGCCAGTTCGGCCACGTCGGCTTCGACCTGCTTCAGCGGGTCAACCTGCATGGCGGCCGGGGGCAGCCATTCGGCCCGATAGGCCCGGGGGGTTGCCTCATAGTCCGGGGCGGTGATCGCCCCAGAGGTCACGGCATGGGCCACCACGCGGCCCCAGATCGGATTGAGAAGCTGGGGGACAAGGACGTGATACTGGACCTGTTCCATCCGCTGACGGAAGGGCAAGAGCCCGGCCCGCAGGCTGGAATAGTTCGCGTCGGACAGGTCCCCGTCCAAGAGGTGCGAGGGCAGGCCCAGACCGGCCGCCAGTTGCCGCAGCCCGTGCTTCAGGATCGGCTGGACTTGGGCGACTTGGGCCGGGGTCGAAAACTTGATGTCCCAGCCCCCCGCCAGCTTTTGCAGCGTCCCGGGTTCAAGGCTGGGCTGGGCATCGCCCCCGAACGGGTCTTCCCCGCTGGTGTCGTTCACATTGGTCAGGAAGCCCGCGTGCATGGCGGCCACTTGCGCGCCCATGGTCAGGGCATCGGCCAGTTTGTCCAGTTCGGCAGCGGGCAGGATGACCTGGGCCAACCACGACACGCCCCGGACCTGACCCGGCCCGAGGGGCTTGAAGACATGCAGAATCTCTTCGGCAGAGACCCGGATGGGCGCGGCCGTGGTGGCGAATACGTCGGTCGGACGGGCGGGCAAGACCCAATAGGCCGCCCGGGTTCCATCCGCGTTGAACTCCACTCCGCTGACGATGAAGCGCCCGTTGCCCAGATCGCGGGTCAGGGACTCGTCCACCAGTTCGGGCGGCAAGAGCCGCAGGCGCGGCCCCTCGGGGCCGTCCAGCACTTGCACGAAGGCTTCCCCGTCCACGGCAAGACCTTGCGCCACGGCCGCCAAGAGCCCGTTGCCGTCGGTTCGCCCATCGGCGTCCGCCCCTTCAATCCACTGGCCCCAGAGGGCGGCCAGCGCCTTGCGGGTCTCGGAGTCGGGGTGCTGCGGCGTCGGCATGATACCGGCCCCGACCAGCGCGGCCACGATGTTGCCCACGGCGTTTGCGATGAAGGCGTGATTGCCGAAGAGGTAGCGGGCCCGGGACCGGATGCGGGAGGCCGCCCCCTCGAACATCAGCCGCAGCGCCAGGCCTGCCCCACCCGCGAAGGGCTCCGCATAGGTGCAAAGGCGAAGATCGTTGTGGCGAAGGACGGCTACGTTATCGGATCGCTGGAAAGCCCGCGCGCATCGATCGAACCCCTGGCCCGCTACTTCGGCTTCGACGCAGTGGAAAGCCAGGGCGCGCTGCGGTTCATTACCCGGGGCGCTGGGCCCGTCGCGACGATCACCGTCGACGCGCTCGTCGCGGGCGAAAAGGCCGGGGACGAAGACATTGAGTTCGTGCGTGGCCATCCCCGGCCTGAAAATGTATGCTCATTCCTGATGGACCTGCCTTCCCTAAGCCGGAAAAGGAAAAGCGGCGCCGGGCGTTTCTCCCGGGCCGCTTGCCCACCTCTTCCATCATGTCCAAAGGTATGCCTTGAACCGTTCGGAAAGTCAATCTAAAAATCGAATGATATCAAAGGCTTACCGTGCGGCGCGTTAACCATTTGTTAACCATTGCCCGCAACACCCCCATCCCTAGTTGCCGTCCCCCGTGCCCGAACCATCGCCAGCCGCCCCCGCCGCCTCCAGCGCGCGCCACTTCGCGACGTTCTTGTTGTGCTCTTCCAGGGTGGCCGCAAAGGCGTGCCCGCCCGTGCCATCGGCCACGAAATACAGGTCTGGCGTGGTGTCGGGATGCAGCGCGGCCTCGATGGCGGCCCGCCCCGGGTTGCAGATCGGCGTCGAGGGAAGCCCTTGAATCACATAAGTATTCCACGGCGTCTCGCGCTTCAGCTCGCTCTGGCGCAAGCCCCGGCCCAAGATGCCCTGCCCCTTCGTCACGCCGTAAATCACCGTCGGGTCGGTCTGCAGCTTCATCCCCGCCGCCAGCCGGTTCAGGAAGACCGAGGCGACATGGCCGCGCTCTTCGGCCACCCCTGTCTCCTTCTCGATGATCGAGGCCATGACCATGGCCTCTTCCGGCGTCTTGTAGGGCAAGCCCTCCGCCCGACCCTCCCAGGCCGTTGCAAGCACCGCCGATTGCGCCGCCGCCATCTTGCCCAAAAGCGCGGCCCGGTCGTCGCCCTTGCTCACCTCGTAAGAATCAGGCGCCAGCGAACCCTCTGCCGGCACGTCCTTGACCTCGCCCGTCAGGAAGTCCGCCGCCTTCAGCGCGGCCACGATGTTGTAGCTCGTCACCCCTTCGGCCAAAGTCACCCGCCAGCGCAGATCGGCGTCGTTCTCGACCGCCTTATAGGCCGCAGGCACCTCGCCAGCGGGATCGAACTTCGCCACCTCGACCAGCCCCTGGGTCGCGGCGTCATAAGACCGCAGCACGACCTCCGCCCCGGCCACCCCGATCCGCAGGTTCACATCCTGCCCGCAGGTCGATTGCCCCCCCGTCGTCAGCCGCGCCGCCACCTGCTCCATCGAGGCGCCGGCGTCGATCAGATAGCTCCCGAACTTCAGCTTGCCCGACAGCCCGGTGTATTCCGTCCCGATCCGGAAGATCCGCGCATCGGTGATCGCGCCTTGCGTCTCCAGCCCGGCCGAGACCGCGCTCAGCGAGGCGCCCTTTTCGACCTTGAAGCAGATGCCCTGCGCCAGGGGCCCCGGGCTCACATATTGCTTCTGC